>JAZABE010000469.1:0-8765 GCA_036137535.1 Planctomycetota bacterium
GAAAGATCCGTTGCAAAGACCTGAGTTTATTAAGGCAGAACAAAATTTTTGGGACACCGGCTACCGGAAATTAAATTATCGGCAACGAATGTTATTGTTCGAAGGACTGTATCTGGCCCGAAACCAAAAAGCACTGGACCCACAACAGGCCAGTGAATGGCTTCGGATGACTGAAGAATTTTCAATCTCCAATGACCATTACCAGGCTGACATTGTCCAGTTTATGGGCACGTTGTCGGAGGATGATCCGGAACGAGGGCAACTGAACCAGACGCTTTCCTTGCTGCAAAATCGTTGGACATTATTCCATCAAGTGATGGAAACCATTGGAAGTTCCGGTGACGGGAGTGTGGTCGAACCGGCAGCTTTGACAGCTATCCAAGAAGTTGTTGATCGAACGGCGTTTGGATTTGTGGAAGACAATTCGTTGCAGTCATTTGTGAATGATCAGCCGGCAATGTTTCGTTTAATTGAGCGAGTGAACATTGAGAAACCAGGGTCTAGACGAGATCCACGGACCGAAGAGGTGCTATTCGCCCAGCTTTATAAGGAAACAGATCGATTGCGCGGACGGAAAGTCTCTTTTGAGGGTGAGATCCGAGCTGCTTATCAATTCAAGCCGACTCTGAACTATCTAGGCCTGCGGAAACTCTATGCATTTTGGATCCAAATGAATGGAGCTCAGAATCCGGTTGTTGTTTATTCGCTTTCCCTCCCGCCCGATTTTGCCGTGGATGTGGATAAGCATGCCTCGGATGCTCCAGCCGAACTAAAAGAAAAAGTGAAGATCACCGGCTTTCTTTTGCAAAAGATGGTTTATGCTGCCGAAGACGGTCAACGAATTGCCCCGGTCATTTTTACAGATGTTCCCGGATGGGTTCCCCAAAAAAAACGCGAACCCCAGGACTTGGAACTTCCCGGTATGACGGTGATGTTTGGTTCTTTTTTGGGTGTAGGTGCGTTGCTTGCCATGGTGACTTGGATTTTTGTTAGTTACAACAACCGGGCCCACGTTAGGCGAATCGCTGAGATGAAAAAGAGGTTTGAGGATCGAGATCAGAGTGGACGTCAAAATGATTAGTATTGGTGCCCGCTTCTGGTTCAGAGTAGAAAGGCCGCGATTCAAGCTGCATCTCTTGTGGCTGACTTGGATTTTGTTGATGACCGCCGACTCGGTTCTTTTAACTGTTCGTGTTACAGCTCAAGAAAAACAGGCAACAGGATCTACCGCAGACCAGGTCCGGGTGAATTCGGCCTCGTTGCGATCGGAAAACCGGAAACCTGTTCCCAGCCCATTGGCTTCCCAGGAAATAGAATTACCCTGGGAACGCAAGCGGGACAATAAAATCCCTCGGTTGACCCGGCTGAGCGAACGTGAGCTTCTAGCAGATGTTACGGAAGAAGAATTATTGTCCGTGCGGGATCACTTGCCTGTTAATTTCAACCCTCACCTGTTCGCCAAGTTACTGTTTCGGGTTCCGCAATTTGGGTTAGATAACTTGTCTTGGCTGGCAGAGAAAAATGCAAGCTTTGACCTGAGGAGCCTTGAAAGCGAATCCGGATTTCATCGGTACAAAATTTTTCGAGTGCAAGGTAAAGCCCGTTTCTGGGAACGCCGGAAACTGGATGCCGAAGTCGGGGAGTTGTTTGATCTGTCCCTTTATTACAAGCTTAAATTACAGACCCAAGACAGAAACAACGTTGTTGTTTATTGCCATTCCATTCCGGATGCGTGGAAAAAAAACCAGGAAATTGTTGAAGACGTCAGCTTTGACGGGTTGTTTGTCAACATGACACTTTCTAAGGAAAAGGCTCCGGTTTTGAATTTCATTGCAGACCGTGTGCGTTGGGTTCCCCAGTCAAAAAGTGATTTGGTGACCGGGGATGGACAGACGCTATTGGGTGCGGCTGGGTTTGACCTAGGGTTACTGGATGATCTGAAAACGAGGAACAAAAGACCCATCGACAAAGCCGACACAGAGATGTTTTATCAGATGCTTGCCGCTGTCAATTTAATCTCCGAATCGATTGGCAAGGAAAATTGGCAGAAAGAGGTCGCGCCGTTTAATTTACTGGAAGCTTTGAGAAACCCAGAGCAATATCATGGGGATTTAACCCTCGTTCGTATGGAAGTTCGCAATGTGACCCGGATCAAAGTGGAGCAGGAATATATTAAAAATCGAGTTGGCATTGAGGAGTACTACCAGTTGGATGGTTTTGTTAGATTTGATGCCTCGGTCAAGTACAAAGGTGAAAATGGCCAAGAAGGTGCAGTGTTCAAGGAAAAATACCCGGTGTCGATTTGTGTGAATCGACTACCGAGTGGTTGGAAGGTGGGCAGTGGGCAGCATTACAAGGCTGCTTTCCCAGCGTTCTTTTTTAAAATCTGGGCATTTCCCTCTGGCTATCAAAACAAGTTTTCATCCAATTCAATGCAGCAGTCGCCGCTGTTGATTGCGCTGGATCCAATGACGGTGGAACCCGGGCAAAACTCAGTCGATTGGACGAAGGTCGGGCTTTTTGTTTTATTTGGGGTCGGATTTATTTCGATTTGGACTACCTATTGTCTCGGTCGCGTCAAAAAGGAGAAAAATGCAACGCAATTCCGTATGCCCAATAAAGTCGACGATGAAAAGATGCCGGAGGTCCATCCGGAGTCAGGCTCAAGCGAGCCAGTTGCCGGGATGCCGATTATCAGGGAATGAGTGAACATTGCCCAGGCACGGGATGGATCCGTGAGTTCCACCTACAGAAATCGGAACCGTTCGTTGCTCCGGATGCAACAGTCGGAGAGCAGGGGAGCTCAAATCGGAATGCCTGTTTGTTGGGGTGCGTTGCTTTTCGGTTCTGGCAGAAAAATTCAGGAGAGCAAGTATTCAAAGAGTTGATGGTCGGCAAGGTGCCGTGTTACACAATACGAACTTGTCATCCGAGGATTGATTTCGATGACAAAATCTTGAGTGCCATCCTTCGCATTGCCGAGCACGAGATCAATCCCCAGATAACCCCGAAACTCGGGAAGCGAAGAAGTGACTTGCTGCAAAAGATGTTCCGCCCTGGATTGCAATGATGTTTCCAGTGGACCTTCGCAAGTCTGGAATTCAAACGTGTGTTTTTCCAAGCATTGTTTCATTGCCGGGAAAACGATGTCTATTTTTTCTGTTTTGCCAATCGCGATACTTGCGGGGATTCCATCGACAAATTCCTGGATCAGGAAGTTTCTCTCATGCAGTTCCGCCAGTTCTGTCATTTGTTCAATAGAATCTTGTTGTTGGACGCTCAGCGAACCTGCGCCCAACCGGGGCTTGGTTATGATCTGGCTCGGAAAAAGTTCAGACCGAAAATCTTCGGGCAATACTGTTTTTGGAGTTGGAATACCATTCTTGTGTAAAAACTGAAAGGTTTCCCATTTATCGGAGCCGATTCGAATGACCGGTGAACCCGGGAAAATGTATTTAGAAGAAAAAGGCTTCAGCTGATCCGAAAAATACTCTAACGCGTTGTCAATTTCCGGAGCAATGATCAGGATGTGGTCGCATTCTGATGCGGATTTTTGGAGAAATGCATGTAGGTTTTCCTCGGATTTGAGTCGAGAGGGTTTGAGCCAGGTTTGCTCCCTGATCAGGAATGTCATTCTGGAGTCGAGCGGCAGCACGACCTCGAATTGGCCAAGCCTTCCGATTTCCTCAAGTACGGCGTCCAGCATCTTTTTGCCATCCCGCAGTAACGGGCCAGAGGGTTTTCCAAAAGCTGGAAACGAATAACATCCACCGCCACAGACAAATTCAAAAACCAGAATTTTTTTATGAGGAAGCGGGGACATTAGGAATGGTTTTTGGGTTTAGTCCACACTAGAGAAATTAGAATTTGACCTGGTTTCGGATCCAGCTTTTTCTCGGCTTCAACGATTTGCAACTTACCACCGTCAACAATGAACAGCACATGGCATTGCCCGCCGTAGAGATCTAGGAAATGATCGTATGGAAATTCTTCGGTGATCTTGGTCGATTTGACTTTCCAACCCAGATCATAGAGCTCGTGAATGTGATCGTAATTCAGCTCGTTTTGAAATAGCGTCCGTGCCTTGACATTGTCGCCCAAAGAGCTTCGATGCCCTTTTTTGAGGAGGCAAAGTTGATAGACGTTTGAACGTCCGAAAATTTCAGAAAATTCAAGCGTTGCTAGTGCATTAACCTGGTCACTTCGTGTGGCTGCTGCTAATCTCCCAATCCCAGAGAAATCGTTTTCCTCGATAAATTGTTCAGAGAGAATGCTGATGCAATCAGCATCAAGCCCCTTCATTTTGGCTTCCGAGATTTTTCGGTAGTTAGTGTCGACCAGGAAAACGCTAAAGCCAGCATCTTTGATGGCCAGAGCGATTTCGCAGATCCATCCATCCGCTCCCGCAAAGAGAATTCCTTGGGGATCCGAATCGTCGAGTTCCAAATACCTGGCGAGCGGGGTTGCCGCAAGTCCATACACGAGGACCGTTCCAAAGATCACCAGGAACGTCACTGGGACAATTTTTTCAGCATCATTGACGAGTTCTGCATGCGAACCGTCCGCCGATAGCAAGGTGACGATTTTCAATGCAAAAACAGAGGAAACGGCTGCGGCGACAATTCCTCGAGGTGCCAAAAACGCGAGAAAGAATCGTTCGTTCTTTGTGGTCTGGGTACCGAAAGTTGAAAGAAAGACGGAAACTGGTCTGACGACCGTGATCAGAACTGATAAGAAAACGAGGCCTTGCCAACCTAGATCCATGATCGCCCTAATATCGATACGCGAACCGAGGACGATAAACAGGCAGGAAATCAGGAACACACGGAGATTTTCCTTGAAATGAAAAACATGATCGATAGAGATTGTTTTTTGATTCGCAAGTACGATGCCCATCAGGGTAACGGTTACCAATCCAGATTCTTCCCGCAAGAAGTTCGATACAGCAAAGACCAGAAGGGCGGTTGCAAGGAAGAACACCCCGTGAAGAAAATCTGGGATCAGGTAATGCTTCACCAGTTGAATCAAGATTTGAGCTGCGAACCAACCGAAGCCGGCTCCAATCAGTATGGTCTGCGCCAGTGCCAAGATTGATTGGCTGAACGTATGTTCATGTTTGATTCCCACAAACAGCTGTTCGAAAATCAGGACGGTCATGATGGCGCCAATCGGGTCAATGACAATACCTTCCCACTTGATGATTGAACCAATTTTTTGGTTTGGACGAATGTGCCTGAGCAAGGGAATGACAACGGTAGGTCCCGTGACAACTAAAACACCGCCAAGCAACGCAGCAATTTTGGGGTGTAAGTCAAGAATCAACCAGGCTGCAAGAAAAGCCAATGAAAAAGTGACAATGGTGCCGATAGTGACGAGCTGCAATACGGTTCGCCCAGCAGACTCCAATTCGCCTAGTCTCAGTGAGAGGCCTCCCTCAAACATGATGATAGCCACAGACAATGAGACCAGCGGAAAAAGGATCATCTCGGCAATTCGTGGATGCGATTTTCCTAGTGGGGTTTCCGAATCCTGGTCAGTAAGGGTGTTGGTCGTTTCGAGCGGGTAATCCGGAGTGGAAAAACCCCGGATGACTTCATCAATATTGCAGACCGATCCCAGTGCCACTCCGAAGACGAGTAAAAGCAAAATCGAAGGAAGCCTGAACCGCCAAGCAATCCATTGTGCGAAGATTCCAAGGACAGGAACGGCGGTCAGGTAATGAAAAAGATTTTCTTCCAAAAGTTAACCTTTATTGATAAGTCGACTGGTTATTTTTCCATGTTTGGCCTCCGAAGAATACCGGAGTAAACCGGTGGGGATCCTGTATTCAGTGGGAGACGTTTTATCCTCGGTGGGTTGTTCGCAAGGTGTTAAAACCGGAATATTCCGAAAAATAGAGTCTCGTTGATGGAATAGTCGCTCTCTGGTCGATGTCGACGACGGAGTCGTGCGCGTTGCTGTCATTGAATCCAGCGCGTTAGAAATCAATTAACCTGGGTTAATTCACTGCCCAGCCCCATGGGGAATTTCAATTATGATCCGCAAATACATCCGCAATGTTGTCATCGTTTTTCTGGTCTTCGGTGGGTTGTGGTTTCTGTTTCATCGAACAGAAATTAATTCATTGGGCGATGCAATGGCCCTGATTCAGGAAGATGGAACTAAGTTGATGGCGTCTCTCCGCGATGTGTCTTTTGAACCCAGGGCAACAAACCGGGATACCATTAGGATCGCTTCCTTTGATTTGAATGATTTTCATGATGGAAAACTAGAAACGATTAAAACAGGTGAGATCCTGGTGCAGATCTTTCAGCAATTCGAGATCATTGCGGTTCAGGGAATTCAGTCGTCCGATCACGATGCACTACCGCGTTTAATGGACCAATTGCGGCAAGCCGATGAGGGCTTTGATTATGTGATAAGCCCTCGGTCCAGCCATACCGCGGTCAACCATCAATTTGCGTTCATCTACAACAAACGGTTTGTTGAGTTAGAGCGGGCGCAGGTTTACACGGTACAGGACCCAGATGACGTACTGTGTCATGACCCGCTGGTCGGATGGTTTAGCGTGAAGACTGGGACTGATGATGCTTTTACATTTTCCTTGGTGAATGTTCGGATTGATCCAACGAACCACCAAACCGAAATCGGCTACTTGCAAAAAATCAAGTTGGCGGTCAAGTCGGATGGACATCAGGAAGACGATGTGATTTTGCTTGGCAGTTTTCAGGAAAATTCAATTGCACTTCATCAACGCCAAGCCTTGCCAGCCTATGACTATGTGATTACCAGAAACACCACCGATTTGGCTGGTCTAAAGCAGATTTCCAACATCGCTTTTTCAATCCAGGCAACGTCTGAATTCACTGGCCGTACGGGCGTTTTTGATTTTTGAAGTGAAATGAACCTGTCCCTCGAAGAAGCAAGGGAAGTTTCAGTTCATTTGCCGGTCTGGGGAGAATTTTTTGTGCGAGAAGGAGCGGCCTCTGGATACGTCGCTAGTATTTCCAAGTAGGTAGAATCTCGCAATCGGTTGTACTCAAGGAAAATTTCATTGGTATCATAACTTTGGTACCATACAGTATTGATTTTCCCCTTTTCAGTTGAGATTATCCATGACAACGTTTTCTTTCTGTATCTTGTTTTTCATGTCGACCTTCAGTGGATCTGCGCAGGACGAAGTCAAGCACACCAAGGACTCGTTCGAAAAGATCAAAGAGAACATTAAATCCAAAAAAGCGGTGATGGTTGATGTTCGTGAAAAAAATGAATGGGATGCCGGGCACTTAAAAGGTGCTAAGTTGGTTCCCTGGAGCAAGATTCGGTTTGCTCCCAAAAAGAAAAAACTGAAGGAATTACCAGACGATGGAATCATTGTTTATTGTCATTGCAAGGCGGGATCGAGGGCACTCAAAGCTGCGAAGAAATTGAAAAGTCTTGGCTACGAGGTGAGACCCATTAAAGCCGGTTTCGACGAATTGGTCGAAAATGGTTTTGAAAAAGGCAAATCAAAGTAGTGGAATCGAAAACCCTGAAAAGTTGTAGCCCGATCCTCTATAGACGCCGTATGGACACGGTTTTTTCGGGGTTCCGGTGGAACCGGGTCGGTTTGATTTGGGTTCGGTTTTTAAATTGCCAGCCTCAATCCCGAGGCCGGGAGTGAATCGATTTCATGAATCTTGATGAACTCTTGAGCAACGCTGCGGGAAAATACCCGCACAACTGCGCGGTGATTGATGAGGCTGGGGTATTTGATTTTGCGCAAGTGCAAGCGGGAGTTAGTCAAGAGTCAAGCCGGCTTTGCGAAATGATCAATGGAACGGGTGAAAGGGTCGCGATCTTTGTTTCCAATCGACCCGCTTTTTCCGTCTTCTATTTTGCGATTCTCCAAGCGGGTGGGATCGCAGTCCCGCTGAATGTTTTGTACTCAGATGAAGAAATTGTTAGTATTCTCACCGATTGCCAGGCCTCGGTCTTGGTTGTTGAGAGTGCGTATGCCAAACGCTGCTTGGCACTGAAGCCGAAAATTCTAAACTGCAAGATCATCGAAGTGCCGTCAAATCCGCTCGTGGGAATTTCGGGAGTTGAAAGCGAATTGCTACCGCGAATACCTCGGGGGGATATTTCTTCGGATGAAACGGCGGTCATCCTCTATACCAGTGGAACAACAGGTGAACCTAAAGGTGTTGAATTAACTCACACGAACTTGGTTTCCAATGCCAAGTGTGTGAGCCAGGAAAAATTCAGTACCCGCGAAGTGAAAAATATTTTAGGTCCAGGTGATGTTGGTTTAGCGGCACTTCCGCTCGCCCACGCCTTTGGCCAGACGAACATGCAGAACGGCCTTTGGTTTTCTGGGGCTGCGATTGCTTATTGTCCAAGGTTTGAGGCGACCCAGGTTATTCAGCAGATGATGTCACGCCAAGTTACTTTTTTTGCGGGAGTGCCTACCATGTATTTTGATTTGGTCAGTGCAGGGCGGGAATTGAAAAGGAGGGAAGGTTTTGCAAAGCTCAGCACGAGTTTGAAATTCTGTGTTTGCGGGGGAGCGGAGCTCGATAAATCGATTAAGCAGGAATTTACAGAACTTTTTGGAGTTTCCATCCAGGAGAGTTACGGGTTGACCGAGACATCACCAATGATCAGCTGCCAGACTATTGATCGAACAGAAAAGAGCGGTAGCGTCGGAAAGCCAATCTCTAATGTCAAAATCAGGATCGTTGACAGGAAAAATGAAATCGTGGGGCGTGGCATTCCCGGTGAGC
>JAZABE010000470.1:0-3829 GCA_036137535.1 Planctomycetota bacterium
CCAGAAATACGTTAACGACGTCATTAATAACCCGGCCAAGGGCAAATACGATTACAACGGTGACGTTGAAAACTTAAAACGGGCTACCCAAGAACAAAAACTCGAACATTGGTACAACTTTTTCAAGAAAATTGGCCAGTCCATGCCCCCCCGGCAAACCGCCATTGTCGTCGTACTGAACACTCCGGTTCTGGGTGAATTGAACCGGGCAGTCGGACGTGAAATCCTTGGCAAACCCATGGGGAGGATTCGCTACCTTGCTACCAATGAATGTGACATCAGTAAACATGAACTGCATCTTGGTGGACCGCCGTGTGACAACGTCGCAATTGATGAAGAAGGAACCATTACCTTGGTCCGACTGCTGGGACTCTCAACGCTGGTTGGACTGAGCATCGCTTATTTGAGTTTCCGCAGTGTGATCGTCACCTTAATGGTCTTTTTTGTTGGTGGTGTCAGTGCCATCGCGAGCCTGGGCTTGGTCTGGTACGGCAACTCCCAGTTGGATGCCATTCTCTTGACCATGCCGTCCTTGGTCTACGTGCTGGGACTGTCTGGCGCCGTGCACATTGTCAACTACTATCGCGAAGCTTGTTACGAAGATGGCCATCGCGCGGCCGCCGAAACCGCGGTCCGGTATGGTTGGTTTCCGTGCACACTCGCTGCGTTGACCACTGCTCTGGGGTTAATCTCGCTCTACGTTAGCAACTTGATCCCGATCAAAAAATTCGGCCTGTTTTCCGCGATTGGCACAATGATCACGGTTAGCCTGCTGTTCACCTACCTGCCCGCTTCGCTCAAGCTGTTCCCGCCCGGTTATAAAAAACGGAGAAAGCGGGACCTGCAGAAAAAACAAGGCCGCTCCCTCTACGATGTGACCAATGCATTTTGGGCCTGGATCGGGAACTGGGTAATCAAACGCCATGCCCTGGTGACCGGAGTCGTCCTGGTTCTGATGTCTGTGGCCGCGTTAGGAATTTTCAAGATCAAGACGTCGGTCCAACTCATCAAGCTGTTTGACCAAAATTCTAACGTGGTCCAAGACTATATCTGGATGGAGAAAAATCTCGGCAAACTAGTCCCGATGGAAATCATCGTTGGATTTGACAAGGATGTCATTGAAAACAATGAGGACCTGCTCGATGCCCAAGTCAATTTGCGGGAATTGCAAGTCAAGTATTCCCGACTGGACCGGATTGAGGCCGCCGAACTGATTGGCGATGAACTAGACCGAGCCTTCGGCGAAATTGGGAAAGACATTGTCGGCAAGCGTCTTTCGACCGGGGCTTTTCTCCCGTTCGGGGACACTCGCCGAAACAAGAACGCCGAACTGATCAATGCGGCGCTTTCCAAGAACCGGGAAACGCTTTTGAAAATCGGCACCCATGGGATCGAAGTTGATGATGACATCGCTGCCAAAAATTATGGCCATGAGTTTTGGCGGATCTCGCTTCGGCTAGGCTCACTGAACAATGTCGACTATGGCTTGTTTGTTTCAGATCTGAAACGTGTGGTCGAGCCCGTTCTCTCGGCAATGAAATACCGAACCGAAATCCTCACGAAGCTGACGGAAAAGTTTGAAAACCAGGCAGAGGAAGAAAATCGCCAACTGGGCCCTACGGACGAAATGAGTGGTTCCTTTTACCTGCTTGGCTTTGATCATGGCCCGACGCCTAAATTGCAAGATGCCAACCTAAAGTCTTTTCTCTGGAAACGAGAGTATTTTAACCAGACTCATATCTTTTGCCGTTCCATTTATGATTTCTTGTCACGGAGAGGATTTTCCAGAAAAGGATCCCATCGTGGATTTGATTTCAACAACCCGGCTAAGGTTAAACTGACCGCGAGCCAACTCCAAGAGAAGCTGGATCAATTCGATTGTGTCGTCTTGATTCAAGACGATGAAACGTATGACATTGATTTCATCAAACAACATGCCAAGATCTTTGTTGATGCCCGCGATCATCGGTTTAACAAGGAATGGACCAATGATGACATCATCACCACTCGCGAAATGCGGTGGAAAAACCGGGAAAGTGGAAATGTAGAGGCATCCCAAAACGTCAATGTCGTGGCAACTTACTCGGGAATCGTTCCCATTGTCTACAAGGCCCAACGCTCCCTGCTGCGGAGCCTCATTGACAGCATCTGCCTGGCGTTTGTGATGATCGCCTTTGTCATGATGTTGTTGCTGCGGGACTGGAAACGAAAGGTGAGCGCCGGAAACCTGGTCAACGTTAGCGGGGGACTGGTTTCAATGCTGCCCAACATTTTCCCAGTTGTCCTTATTTTTGGGATGTTTGGGCACTTGGGTGTCAGTGTCGACATCGGTTCCATGATGACCGCCAGCGTTGCCATGGGAGTCGCCGTCGATGACACGATCCACTTTTTAAATTGGTTCCGAAAAGGACTGCGAGATAATCTGAGCCGACATGATGCCATTCGACTGGCCTACAAACGCTGCGGGGCAGCGATGACCCAAACAACGATGATTGGTGGCCTGGGGCTTTGTGTGTTCGGTTTGAGTACATTTACACCCACCCAACGGTTTGGAATATTGATGCTGGTGTTACTGGTTGCGGCATTGGTTGGTGATCTAATTTTTCTTCCCGCGATCTTGGCAGGCCCGCTGGGCAAGCTGTTTGCCTTTAGCGACCGCAGTCTTAAACGTCGCCGCACAGACACCCCGATTGCGATTTCCACACGCGAACAACTCGATCAACTAGACGCGGATCGGCCGGTTTTAGACGATTTAGCACCCGGCAGTGGCATCCAATCGACCCCCCATTCTGGCCTGAAAGACGCCATCCGGAAAAAGAACCGGGTGGATTCGGACTGAAAAACAATCAACGCCCTGAGTCGAAGCTTCTGAAGTGGGAAACGCTCCAACGCGAGTGCTTTACTGACCCGCTTGATTAAGCCTCTGCCTTGAACAGTGCCGCCACCTGTTGTCCCGCCTTTGAACCCGAAAGCTTGATCGCTGCGACTTGTTCACCATGAAGATTCTCGGTCACCACGTTGACCGGACAATTCGCATCGGGTGAATCGCAGTTGATGGTAGCGGGTAACACGTTGGTCTTCAAAGCTTGCAACATCGCACAGGTTTCAATTACCGGTCCCGCGGGGCCAAGATTCCCGAAATTCCCTTTGTAAGCTGACACACTCGCACTTCCGAGAGTTTGCTCAATCGCCTGGGCCACGATTTCATCATGCACCCGTTCACCCGAGGCCTGACTGTTGACGTGTGATACCTGTTCCCGGTCCAGTCCGGACTTTTCAATCACGCGATTGATTTTGCTTTTGAGCAAATTGATCTGGGCATCTTTCTCTGGCTTGGCATAACCATAGTCAAATGAATCAAGTGACCCATAAATTTCTGCCCCCCTCGCTTCCGCATGGGAACGTTTTTCGATCACAATCATGCCCGCTCCTTCTCCGCCAACGGTACCGGTTCGTTCTTGATCGAATGGACGGCAAGCTTTGGCAGGATCATCGCCCGGTTCCGCTAAATTGTCGATGCCATGGTAGCACAGAAACGTTGAGTTGATTTGTGAACCCGTTCCCCCAGTGACCATCACATCTGCCCACCCTCGGCGAATCACGTCCGCCGCTTCAATCAAAGCCAGCAACCCAGAGGCATCGCCCTGAATAATTGAGTTGTTTGGGCCTTGGGCATCGATGGAAATGGCAATGTGAGAAGCAATCATGTTGGGCAGGTACTTGAGCATCCACAAAGGCTCAATCCGGTTCATTGCGTACTCGGTCCATTCCGAAACATCGGTGATCGCTTTCTCCTGGTGCCAGTACGATTCCTTGATTGAACTGGGCT
>JAZABE010000471.1:0-1032 GCA_036137535.1 Planctomycetota bacterium
GCCAACTGGACCCGGTGATACTCTGGTTCCCCGGTTTTTGTTTTGATTTCCTGGTTGCCAGGAAAAGAAAAGCAAAATCCAGATTTTGGTGGATTGGTCGATGTCACCTGGGGCAACCAAGCGACCAGGAACCTAAAGACGCAGGTAATCGTTTTCATGATGACGATCCGTTATATTTAACCGCTGGTGTATTTTACCCGGAAACCAGAAAAGGAGCCATCTATGAAGCCTGCAATGCCATTGGCCCTGCTCACCTTGGTGAACTTGCTTGCCGTTCAAGGCGTGGCCCAACAGGTGCCCTTGCACGGGGAGAGCGTGATTGAATTCGCGACGATCGAGCGGTCTTCCCAAGTGCTCACCCGGGATGATTGGTTCATCCAGTCGTTGAGCAAGTTTGATTTGCAAAGCCGAATCCAGGCTCCTGGTGATTTAACGACCGAGCATTATTTCGAGTTCGTCAAAAAACACATTGTCCGGTGGAAACCGGATGAAATCGAAAAGCTGACTGCAGCGATTCAGTCCGCGTCAGAAAAAATGAAGCCTTATCGCATACCGTTTCCCCAGAAAATTTTCTTGGTAGCTACCGATGGCAAGGAGGAAGGCGGCGCCGCCTATTGCCGAGGAAACGCCGTTGTGTTGCCGCGTTCGATGGTTTCCGGCAGGCGGGTTAGCAGCTTGGAGAAATTATTGATCCATGAGTTGTTTCATGTTCTCAGTAATCAAAATGCGGAAGTTCGCAAAGAACTCTACGCGATCATCGGGTTTCAGCCGTGTGGTGAAATTAAATTGCCCCAGGCATTTGCCGATAAGAAGATCACTAATCCGGATGGACCCACAATTGACTATTACGTCAATTTGAAGGTTGACGGTAACGTGATTCCGGCAGTTCCTCTGGTTTTGGCAAAATCGGATTATGATCTCAAGAAAGGGGGGTCGTTTTTTTCCTACCTTGAGTTACGCTTGATGGCGATTCAGAAAAACCACAGTGGGTGGGTGCCGCGTGGGGTCGATGGTGCCCCGCAGTTTTTCGAT
>JAZABE010000472.1:0-2727 GCA_036137535.1 Planctomycetota bacterium
ACAAACTGTCTGAAGGAGTTATTCAACTGGAAAACGGGCTCCAATACAAAGTCCTCAAAACCGCCAAGGGAAATCCACCTCAAAATGGAGACCGGGTCAAAATTCATGTTCAAGGCAAACACGTCGATGGAAACATCTTTGAAAACACCTTTGAACTAAAGACACCAGTCACCGTGACCGTTGGCACCACATTACGCGGACTTGATGAAGCCCTTCGCCGCATGCCTGCCGGTGAAAAGTGGGAGTTGTTTATCCCGGCCAATCTCGGTTTCGGCCAACGGGGCTCACCTCCACTAGTGGGTCCCAACGAAACCTTGATTTACGAAGTCGAGCTCCTGGAAATCCTGGGAAAATAACCTCCACAAACGAAGCCACAGCCGAACCGACGAAACGGAATTCAGCACCAAAGAAACCAAACGAAAGTCGTCAATCCTTGGTAATGGATTCATCGAGGTTAAAGAGAACCTGAACAATCGACAGCCAGGCAGCGATTGATACTGCTTCGGGTCGATTTCCAACAACTGCGTTTGCCTTGCCAGGATCCTGCCGGTAAACCTGCAGTCGGGAATTCCAAAGCGACTCGAGAAAACCGATTTCTACCGCCGTGGGTTCACGCATCGTACAGGATGTAAAAACGTCTGCCAGTCGATCACGCAATGGCAATTTCGAAACCTGCAATTTCTCTGCCAACGACAGGTGCAGCTCACTCAATGCTTGATCGTTTAATAAGGTCAAAGCCTGGAGAGGAGTATTCGTAATGCCCCGGTTAACAACGCAAGCGGCACGGTCGGGTGCATCAAAATTGACAAAACTCGGATATGGAGCACTTCGTCTCCAAAAAATGTAGATTCCACGACGATATCGGTCAGTTCCTTTGGATGTGTTGTATTTAGGTGCATTGCGTCCAACATGTCTCCAAATCCCATCGGGTTGCGGAGGGTAAACAGGGGGGCCACCCATCCGGGATGAAAAGTTGCCGGAGACGACCAGGAAATGATCCCGAATCGCTTCAGCCGACATGCGAAACCGCGGCCCTCGACTGAGAAATCGATTTTTCGGATCTTTAAGATAGTTGACCCGATCAACACTTGAAGACTGCCGGTACGTACTGGACATAACGATGGATTTAAGAAGTGCCTTTTTGGACCAACCCGATTCAACTAATTCTACGGCAAGCCAATCCAGTAGCTTAGGATGTGTAGGCGGTTCTCCTTGCCTTCCAAAATCCTCACCCGTGACCACGATCCCCTGCCCAAAAATCTCGGCCCACCACCGGTTCACCACAACCCTTGCCGTTAATGGATTATTGGAATCGACAATCCATTTTGCAAAATCGAGCCGATTTTGACCTGGTTTTTTTTCCCAGGAATGAAGCGCTGCGGGCGTTCCCGTCGTCACCGCTTCACCTCGATCCAGAAAATTACCTCTCTTGAAAACATTTGTCATCCGTTTTTCAGATTCAACCATCACCAATGTGGTTGTCGGCGTGATCAGCTTGAGTTTTTTCCGGGCATCCCCAACTCGTTTAGAAATTTCTGAAAACTCCGGGCGACCTGCCAGGTAAAACTCCTCCAGCTTGGCCTGTTGCTGAGCATTCACCGACGGCTTCTCCAAGAGTTGACGGAGGGCCTTGGGTAGATCACCCTGTCTTCTCTCACCAACTAGGGCCAACACACGTAGCCGTCCAATGTTCCGGCCGTTTCCGTAGTGCTGATCAAAGGAAAATTGAATCGTTGTTTTCCCTTTCGAATTCCTAATCTTGGTTTCGGTCAGCACACTAAACCAGTGATCGACTCCAAACTTGGGAGCGATTGCCCAACCCGTTTCCGGGTTTCCATCCACTAAACCCGCAACGGAAAAATTCTTTTGTGAAAAATCAGCTATCGGCTCAATGAGTTTTACTGGTTGTCCACCCTGCCCCAAATCCTTTGCCACGATTTCGTGAACAACAAAATTGGCTCGCCCCCCCTCCAAGTGCCGGCCCGGTCCATTGTTCGGCAAAGAAGGATGGCACAAGGTTTCAAACTTGAACCCATTCACCTGAGGCAAGTCAGTTTCGACAACCAATTCATAATAATCCTTGTCTGGATTTTTTCCGGTCAGCAAGACCGACTGGTCTCTTAGAATTTGGTGCTTGGCCCCTCCCTTGGACTGAAATGAGATCACCGTGAGGGGAACCCATTGCTCAGGAGCAGTCTGTTTTGCCCGTAACGCGATACGCCATTCGTCAAACCCAATCAACAACTGTTTCCGCAGGTTCGCAAGCTGGTTCTCCAACGCGATGATTTCTGCCTTGATTAACTTTGCCTGGGCTTCTTTTTCCTTTGACAACGGCAAATCCATCTTCGGCCCAAAAAATTCGTAGGTAATGTCGTTCCCACTGTTTTTAACTTCCAGGGGTGTGTTATTAAAAAAGGCGAAGATCTCGTAATATTCTCGTTGGGTAAACGGATCATATTTGTGATTATGACACTGCATACATTCAAATGTCGTTCCCAACCAAACCGTTCCGGTCGTGTTAACTCGGTCAACAATTTGGTTCACCCGATTTTCTTCGGGGTCCACACCGGCTTCAACGTTACAGGTAGTTAACCGGTGAAAACCTGTCGCAATTTTTTGCTGGAGCGTCGCATTGGGAATCAAATCGCCGGCGAGCTGCTCGATGGTAAATTGATCGAAAGACAAATCGGCGTTCATTGCATTGATTACCCAGTCTCGATACGGCCA
>JAZABE010000473.1:0-3316 GCA_036137535.1 Planctomycetota bacterium
TGCGAATAATGTGACTTCCGTGGTTGTCCAGTTTTCCGCCCGCGACCCACACGGGAATTTCGTTTCCATTATGTGGCCCCATTCTTTGGCTTACGCTGTTGTTGCCGGTGGCGACGGTGATCGTCTCGTCCATTAGTGTTCCACCAGCTTGATTTTGGGTCTTGGCGAGTTTTTCGTAGAAGTTGGATAAAAGAGAAAAGAATGATGAATCGTACTTCGTCAGGCTGGTCCGTGCGTCTTGAGATTTTGGCACGTTGTGGGTCGTGATGTGGTGATCATTGTCGAGGCCAGTCATGTAAAAATTAACGACCCGGGTAATGTCGAACCTGAAAGCTTTGTAGATCATGTCGAATGCGATGCCACGTTGAATCTGCCTTGGATTTTCCAGAAAACGTTTCTTGTCGATGTCGGTCGCAAGGAAATTGTTCTCAAATTGGGGTGCTACCGGAAATTCAACTTCTTTCTGTGGGCTGTTGAGCCACTCGATTGATTTATTGAGCTCCTGTTCGGATTCCCGCAACGCAGCAAAATACTCTTCTAAACGCTTCCGGTCTTGGCCAGACACCCGAGCCATTAGTGCTTTGGCCTCTTCCAGAGAACCGTCAAGCACACTTTTTTTGTGGGCTAACAATCTCTCTTGGGTGGATTTGTCGGTTTTCGCAAACAACGTTTCAAAGAGAACTCTCGTTGATTGAATCGGCATGATCGGTAACCGGTTTCTCCACGATGCAACGATGTGGTGATGAGCATGGCTGACGAAGGTGACGACATTTCGGACGCGTGTCAAATGGCCAATGTGGTCTGCAACAATTTGGTCGAGTGAATCCGGGTTGGTTGTCGTGTTCCCAACAAAGCATTTGTGGTCGCGGACGTGGTCCCCGCCAAATTTCATTTTTGAATAAAGAGTGAAATGGTTTCTGCACTTTTTCAGTGGCTCCATGTGTGCACTGAAAGCGTAGTCTTCACCGTCGGTTTGCGGCAGTACATCGGTAAAAAAACCGTAACCCATGCTGATGCAAAAAAGCCGTTTTATTTCGCCCGGTTCGGGTGCAGGGCGTGGACGCCCAAAACTCTCCAGCGTGGGCAAAAACAATACACAGCCGGCTGATTTAAGAACCTCGCGACGTTTCATAACGTTTAATCTCTCAATGAATGGTGAACGCGTGTTTGAGTCGCTGTTCACGGAATGGTTTGAGCTATTTTAGCCGATCGCCAGCAGTGTGTCTTTCTATACAAAAACGCATCAAAAAAAACAATGGAAAACAACCGAGACGTGTTATTCAGCTTGAGGGCCTTGTGTTGCGTGCGATGTCCATGGGTGCTGTCAGTCAGTCCAAAATAAGTGCTCGGTTTTTAGGTGTCCGGTCCCGAGACTGATGGTTGCTCGATGCGGCTTGAACCGGCTGTGTCAAAGTGTTCAAAGCGGTTGGGCCTCGTTGCTTAAGATTGCCAATTACCGGGTAAGTATTTAAGGGGAAATTCTCTTGTAAATTACCCGGCTTTTAGCTTTTGCGCCGTCTCCCAATCGGGTGTCGCCGGAGGCGTTTGTCATTTGTTTTCTGTCAGCGGAAGTCGAAATACTTCCCGTACTTGAAAATGAATCACCATTCGCCTGACCGCCTTCAACGCTGTAGCGAAATTCATTTTTGGAAAGTTTCCAAATCAAACCTTTTGACCAGAATCCATTGCTTCCGTTCCCGTTGGAGCAGATTTTTGAATTCACGGCATCGTAATGGTAGGTGACTCGCCATTTGATGTTGCCGAATTGATGATGCGCTACCAGGACGATTCCGTCCAAATCCTTTTGAAAGTCCGTATAGTGAGTTAAGGTGTCGCCTTGTTTGAAACCCAGTTTAGGCCAGACCGTGGTGACTTTCTGTTGAGTGACCCAGCGGCCTTGCATCTGTTGGCAAAATTCTTTGAAGTCGGCGAGGGAAGCTTTGGCTTGGCTACTGTCTTGAGCGGACGTGAAATTAGCAAGGGCGATTAAAGTCAGCAGGTGAGCGGCTGTTTTCATGGTTGGATTCCTTTGGGGATGGTGTCAAAAAACGATGACCTTGTTTTTTGGACGGCGATCGGTGGGTTTAGAGCGATTGAATTCGTTCGCACTTCAGCGCGATGATCCAGTCCTCTGGTTTTAAATTGGAAAATTCTTCTAGTAGCTGGTTTGAATTGTAATTTGCTCCCAATTGTTTTCTCATTTTTTTCGTGACGTCTTTGTTGGGAATGAAAAAAGTTACTGAATTACCTCTGCAATGGTACTTGGCTATGGTGTAATGTTTGCCCAGTTTTTTCGTGGCCAAATCGTAATTGACGTAATTCAGGTAAGAGGCATTTTTATATCGTGTTGGCCAACAAATAATATCGGCATGATTTCCAAATTGATGCTGGGTAGCGGCGTCAACAAACATGGCACCGGCGGGAAGGGAATCGGGTGTGTAATTAACTTCCTTGAGGCTCCCTATGGCGAGTAAGAAAGTCGCTTGCAAGTGTTTATTGGGATTTAATTCGATATGTTTGATGAAATCGGCTGCATACTTTGCTTTCCAGTTGCCCAGTAGATCTGGGTCGGCAGTGGCCTCTTTGGCGGATGAGAGTGGGCAATCCCATTCGCACCCTGTAGAACTCATGAGCAAGACGGCTAGCACCAGATCGAAGCCAGGTGTGATTTGTTTCGGGGTTTGGTTTTGGCTTGGCATGGTTTGAATGAGTGGTTTTTCTTGCCCAATCTCGGTAGTCAATTTTTACGCTTCCGCTGGATCGTCGGTGGTTTCACCAAACGTTGACTCGTCTGCTGAGTTGTCGGGAGATTCAGCAAGCTTAGCCTTGAGCGCGGCATTTTCAACTTCGAGATACGTAATTGCGTTGTTGGCTAAAACATAGACGCCACTGAGAAGTCCAATGATCGGCCCGATAGAAGCCGAAGCCTGTCGCCAAGTGTCATCGGCAAAGAACAATAATACCGCTGCCACAAAAAGAAATAATAGGGCTGCCCGGACTGGCCAGTGAAACCAAAATACTGCGGTTTTCGCTTTTTTTGATTCTGACATCAATTAGATCTCCAACACCACAAGGATCAATAATCCAAATCTAACCGATCCACTATCGGTCGTCAATTTTCAACAGGCGTTGACTCGTCCGCTGGATCGTCGTTGGTCTCACCAAGCTTGGCCTTGAGTGCGGTGTTTTCCTTTTGCAGAGTATCGATTTCTTTTTTTAACGCACATACCGTGGCGGCACCTATCAAAACGGCAAGCACCGGAAAGCACACGTGTAAGCCCTCTAAAGCTAACTGGCAAGCACCGAAGAGAATGCA
>JAZABE010000474.1:0-9746 GCA_036137535.1 Planctomycetota bacterium
GAACTGGTGGGAAAACGTTACCTCCCACCATTTGACTATTTCCACAAAGAACTGGGGCAACACCAGGGAAAACTGAAAGATGGGGGAACCGATTTTATCGGTTGGCGAGTATTAGCAGCAGACTTTGTGACCGTGGACAGTGGCACCGGACTCGTCCACCAGGCACCAGCTTTCGGTGAAGTTGACTACGAAGTTCTAATTGAAGACCAAAAAAGGTTCGCCGAAGGTGAAGGCCCTCAACTGATTTGTGGAGTGGGTCCCGACGGAAAATTCGTCGATCGAGTTTCTGACTATGCCGGGCAATGGGTAAAAGATGCAGACAAGCCGATCCAACGAGATCTCAAAGCCAAGGGGCTACTGTTTCACCAAGAACAATACCTGCACGATTACCCATTCTGTTGGCGGTCCGATCAGGATCCACTCATCCAGTATCCTCGTGAAAGCTGGTTTGTGCGAACCACCCAGTTTAAGGAGAAACTGCTCGACAACAACCGTCAAATCAACTGGCTTCCCAAGCATATCCAAACCGGACGATTCGGCAACTTCCTCGAATCCAATGTCGACTGGGCACTTTCCCGGGAACGATACTGGGGAACACCGTTGCCGATCTGGGTTTGCCAGGAAACCGGGAAAATGGAGGCCATTGGCAGCTACGAAGAATTAACGTCCAAACCCGGTGCTACCGGTCAGCAGGTCTGGGAAAAAACAAAAGCGGCCAACCCGGATTTGCCGGAAGACTTGAAGGTTCACAAACCGTACATCGACGAAATCACCTATGACTCACCGTTTGCTGAAGGCTCACGGATGCAACGGGTTCCAGAGGTCATCGATTGCTGGTACGACAGCGGGGCAATGCCTTTTGCCCAGTGGGGCTACCCTCATCAGAACACGGAAGCATTCCGGGAACAGTTTCCGGCTGATTTCATCAGTGAAGCCATTGATCAAACCCGTGGCTGGTTTTACAGTTTGCTCGCCATTAGCACGTTACTTTTTGCAGAAGAAGATTCTGATTCGCAATCCGGAGAAAATGAAAACCGGGAATTCCCTCACCCGTATCGAACTTGCATTGTCCTTGGACTCATGCTGTCCGAATGGTGGGAAGAAAAAGCCAATCAAATCAAAGAGGGTGAACGTCCAGAACTGTTCATGATTGAAGAAGATGCCTCCAAAAACCTGGGGCAAGGAAACTACGATCACCACGTCGGCAAAATGTCAAAAAGTAAAAGGAATTACAGTGAACCTGGGGCCATCTTCGATGTCTACGGTGCGGATGCCCTGCGGTGGTACTTCTTTGCCAATCAACCGCCTTGGACCTCAATCCGCTACAGTGAACAACAGATTCGTGACAGTATTCCTGAATTCATTCTTCGATTGTGGAATGTTTATGGCTTCTTTGTAAACTACGCCATACCCGATGGTTTCGATCCGGGTCAAATGCTGCCCAACGGAACGATGGAAATAACAGGTGACTCACAAGCCAACGTCGAAGAATTCTCCGGAGCAACCGGATTCCAGCCAATCGAACAGCGCAGCCAGCTCGATCGCTGGATCATCAGTGAATTGAACCGTTGTACCGAGGCAGTCGTCCAGAACATGGATGGCTACGACAATTACAATGCCTGCCAACGGCTGAATGAATTTGTCGATGGATTGAGTAATTGGTATGTCCGCCGTTCCCGGGAACGTTTTTGGTCAAAAGACAAGACTTCACAAGACAAGTACGATGCCTACTGGACTTTGTATGAGTGCCTCTTGTCTACTTGCAAGCTCATCGCACCCTTTACCCCGTTCATCGCTGACGCGATGTGGCAAAATCTAACTCGTGGTCTTGGTGGCAAAGTTCTGCCTAGTGTCCACCTGTGCGATTACCCAACTGCAACCCAGAAGCACATTGATTCAGATCTTTCCAGCCAGATGAAAGTCCTTCGCGAAATTGCCTCACTGGGCCGTTCAGCACGGATGACCGAAAAACTCAAAGTCCGACAACCCTTACCTGGCGTGGAAGTCATTTTAAGCGACGACCGGCACCAGTCATGGCTCGAAGACAATGTCGACATCCTCAAAGAAGAGCTCAACGTCAAATCGATTCACTTCACTCAAGATGCGGAACAGTACATTACTTATCAAATCCAACCCAACTTCAAGCGATTAGGACAACGGGTTCGCCAATTAATGCCCAAGGTCAAGGCTACGTTGGCCGAAGCTGACGGTGGTAACCTGTTAAAACAACTCGAAACCGATGGGGTCGTCAGACTGGAATTTGACTCAGAGACTATTGAACTGGACAACGAGGACATTCAGGTTCGCCTCCAGGCCAAACAAGGCTGGGCGGCAGCCCAGGGAGAAACCAGTGTGGTCGTTTTATCCACGGATTTAACGGACGAACTGATCCGGGAAGGCTACGCCCGTGACATTGTCCGGTTCATCCAAGATCTGCGAAAAGAGGCTCAGCTGGAATTTAACGATCAAATTGAACTCAGCCTGGTCACCACGGAAACTCCACTCAAACAGGCCATTGAAGAAAACAACCATTTCATCAAAACCGAGGTTCAAGCCGTTTCACTCGAACCCACCGCACTGGACAATGCCCATTCCGTCGAAAAGACCACCAATGAATTCCAAGTTACGATTAGCCTGAAGAAGGCGAATTAACTCTGCGATTCCTGGTCAAACCACCGGGGAGACACAACAACCCTGGGGAGATTCAGTCGAATGGTTGACGCTAACTAGCGCCACCGTTTTTCAAAACAGCTGTTTGTCAGTCTGGTTGATGTCTTCGTTGAAGATCCTGCTGATCGACTGGTCATTGTGGATTCTCTTAATGGCTTCGCCTAGCAGTTTGGAAACGGTCAGTTGTTTGATCTTTGGAATCTGCTTTTCTTCCGGCAACGGGATGCTGTCAGTAACCACAATGCTGTCGATCGGTGAACTAGACAGCTTATCGATCGCGTCCGCGGCAAACAAACCATGGGTCGCAGCGACATGGATCTCCTTGGCTCCAAAAGACTTGATGCTTCGCGCGGCGTTGCAGATCGAACCAGCCGTGCTAATCATATCGTCAAACATGATGGCAACACGACCCTCGATCGGCCCCCCAATCAGGTTCTCTGCCGTCACTTCGGTGGCGCTGTTCCGGCGTTTGTCAATAATGGCTAACGATCCCCCCAAACGGTCTTTGTGACCAACCGCGCGTTTGATACTGCCTTCGTCAGGACTGACTATCACCAGGTCGTCAGGGTTATAACCCTGACGAATAAAGTGCTTGTTGAGTACATGCCCCGCATACAGGTGGTCCACCGGGACGTCAAAAAATCCCTGGATCTGGGCAGCATGTAAATCCATTGTCAAAACCCGGTCCGCACCTGCCTCGGTGATCAGGTTGGCAACCAGTTTTGCCGTAATCGGAACCCGTCCTTCATCTTTCCGGTCCTGCCGGGCATAACCGAAATATGGACAGACCACGGTGATCCGTTCGGCACTCGCTCTTCGGCAAGTGTCAATCATGATCAACAATTCCATGAGGTTGTCATTGACGGGTGGGCAAGTCGATTGGATCAGGTAGACGTCACGGCCGCGGACATCTTCGATCTTGCAGTGAAATTCACCATCGGGAAAGGTAACCAAGCTGCAACCACCAAGTTCTACATTCAGACCGCAGTCTTCCCGCAAGAACAAACAGATGCTCTCAGCCAACAAAGGATTAGCTCGACCGCTAAAGACTTTTATTTCGCGCATCTTATGCAAAAACTAATTCGAGTCGCCAAAGTTTCAGAGCCCAAAAGGGCCCGGACCGCTTTCCGTCAAACGGATTCTTGACCGGAAAAGACTAGCTGCCTCGCTGTTGCATTTCCGCTTCAACGATCGCTAGCTCTTCGACAGTATTGATACTAAGCGATTCGCAGGTTTTCAACACGGGTAGCGCCTCAACTTTTTTACCTTCTTTTAATAAAAGACCAGGGCAGTCGGTGATATAGTACTCACCTTGGGAATTTTGATTTTTCGGCGAAGAAAGGACTTTCAACAGCGCCTGAGTGTCAAAAACGTACGTACTCATGTTGACTTCAGTGATTTTTCGTTGATCTTCGGTGGCGTCCTTCTCCTCAACGACCCCAACAAAGTCACCGTTTTCATCCCGCACAATTCTCCCCAGACCAAACGGATCCTCTTTTTTCAGGGTTCCCAGCAGACAAGCAGGCTTTTCTTGCCGAAAATGCTCGAGTAAGTTCGTCAAACTGCTAACTTGGATAAGCGGTGAATCACCAGCCACCACTAGCAGCGGTCCGTCGTGCCCTCCAATTTCGTCCCGGCAGACCATGACCGCATGACCGGTTCCCAATTGCTCTTCCTGGAGAACAAACCGGATATTTTCCCGATGAGAAAGCTCTTTGACCACTTTTTCGGCCTGATACCCTACCACCACCACTTTCTCACGAAAGCCGCTCTCTTCCAACGCATCCACGACAAACTGGATCATGGCACGCCCCATCACTTCGCAGAGGACCTTGGGGAGGTCGCTTTTCATCCGGGTCCCTTTGCCGGCAGCCAAAATCACAGCGATGGGATCAGCCATCTTCGCACTCCCCTCATTTTCAACTAATAATGCCTTTGCTCACAATCATTCATCTTTCGAAATCAGAGATTCGTTCATCCCACCTCAAGAAACAAAAACAGCCCGCAAAACCGGGCTGTATTCTACCCTGTTCCCCTTGGGTCTTAGCGCCGCCATTCAACGCCAAGCAGGAATCCGGCGACTGTGGCAGACTGCTGAGCAATCGCAACAGAACCAATTCCGGGACCGGCAACTGAGTGAGGGTTCAGTTCAGCCTCCAGCGTATTGGCTCGGTTCAACCCTCCCCAAAAATACGTCATTTGAGCACCGGCTCTAAGCGAAATGTCCCGGGTAATTCCGTAAATCAATTCTGCACCGACATCGAGTTGCGGTGTGAAGAAACTGTCACTCCGGTTCCGCTCGACAATCCCAAAAAGACTTGCAGCAGCATCGTCCGTCGCCGAGACATGCAATTCGTCGGATTCATTATAAGTTTGGGAATTATAGCCTCCGGACAGCCCAACATCCGTTTTCCATTGCCAACGGCCCCGGGCCTGGTACAGTCGAAAACCAACTCCACCGCCGACAATGCTGTTCCGGGCTTGTTGTTGAAACCGGTCAATCCCGGCAAGGATTTCATCATCGTCAGGGTCGGGAGTCCCTCCATCGTCCAGGAACGAGGTTTCAGCGTCTTGGATAGTCTTGTCACTGAAATACGTGTAACGTAGACCAAAGTAAGGCTCAATGAACCCACCTTTGGATAACGCCTGGCGGAATGAACGATTCAATGCAAATCCATGCAATTGCGTTTCAGTCATCATGGGCAAAGCAATCTGTGCACTTCCTCCCCGACTGAAAAACAGGCCTGATGTTTTTCCATATGTAACGTCCCAGCCGGATCCATCTTCGGACATATTGCCAAAATTAAACTTATTTCCAGATTGGAAATCTGCCCCATTCGGGAAGGCCTCCCGGTTAACCGTTCCAAAAGGGTTAGGCCGACTGACACTAAGAAATGTCCGTCCGTAAGCGGCAAAAAATCCCCCCCTTACTGGTGTGGGCCCTTCAAATCCGCTGATATCCAACGGGGCAAAAGGCTGCATGTCATAGTCCAAGTTTCCCGGATCAAACACCGCAGTATCGGAGTTCACCGTAAATGGGCTCGCCCCAAGTGGTTGATCCGCCATCTGTCCCGGGCGGCCCATGATCTGACCCTGGGTTACCGAGGTCATTCCAATCCCAACCAAAAATGCTACTGAGGCAAAAAATCTAATAATTTGCATTTGCTCTTTCCAATGCGGCCAACCGTGGATTGCCATACGAAAAACAGTTTTTTCTCGCTGTGATGCAAATATCGGTTAATAGCATCGTAGGAGTTGAGTAAGAACGTTAAACCTTGCGGAAAAAAACGATCATTCTCGACCAGCACTGCATTGACAGCATCGATGCGCTTTCTTGTAACGAAGCCGTCACATTCTTATAATCGACTAAACATGACGTTTCATTCGAATTTTGGACCTTATCCATGCCCAAAGCATTTCTCAGGTTAACCTATCTTCTCCTGTCTGTTTTCCTTCTCGATCTCACGGTCCCAAATGCGGGGGCTGACGAAACCGTTCAACAATCTTCTGCCAAAAAGGATGAGAAAAAGAAGAACGATGTCGAACGGTTTGTCCGCATTCAAAAAGACAAACAGGGAAAAGCCATAGCGCTGCAAACCTCCACAACCCGTTACACCAAAAAAGAAGGTGCCAATGAGTTTTATGTTGATCTAATTGGCGTCGTTCATATCGGTGAAAAAAACTATTACCAAAAGCTCAACCAACAGTTCGAGCAATACGACGCCCTGCTTTATGAACTGGTTGCTCCCGAGGGCACCCGGGTCGTTCGGGGACAAAAGCGAGGCGGCTTCAATCCCATCGGAAGCCTGCAAAATGGCATGAAGTCAGTTCTCGGACTTCAGTTTCAGCTGGACCATATTGAGTATTCCAAGAAAAATTTTGTCCATGCTGACATGTCTCCAAAAGAAATGTCCGAGAGCATGTCAAAAAATGAAGAAAGCGTTGCAAAAATGTTTTTCAAAATGCTGGGATCCAGCATGGCAATGCAGGGTTCCAAGAACGCACCTTCCGATATTGCCCTGATGAAAGCCCTGATTTCGGGAGACAAAAAAGAACTCCGGCGCGTCATGGCCTCCCAAATGAGCAACATGGACCAGGCAATGATCATGTTCAACGGTAAAGAAGGTTCAACCATCCTGAATCACCGAAACACCAAGTGTTTCTCAGTTCTTGACCGGGAAATCAAGAATGGGAAAAAGAAAATCGGTATCTTTTACGGTGCCGCTCACCTGCCGGATATGGAAGAGCGATTACTGGGAAAAAAATACAAGATGAAAGCCGGTAAGCAAACCTGGTACACGGCTTGGGAATTGAAATGAGCTAACTGGCTCCCTCGCATCCTTCACCCCGTTCAGGGGCTTCACAGGGTCAATGGACCCACCACCCATACTCCCCGGTGAAAATCAAATTTGATTTAATGGCAGTACTGCGAGTTGTACTGGAAAGATAATCATGGCTGAAAAAAGAACTGAAACGGACTCAATGGGTAATGTTGAAGTCCCCGCAAATGCTTACTTTGGCGCCCAAACTCAACGGGCCGTCGAAAATTTCCCCATCTCGGGCTGGCCTCTTCCGGGGGCCTTGATTCACGCCATGGGAATCGTCAAATATGCCTGCGGTGTTGCAAATCGCGACTTGAAAAAATTGACCGAAACGGGGAAAAACAGGCTCAACAACGACCAGGTTCAAGTGATGCTCCAGGCCTGCCTGGAAGTTGCCGAAGGCAAACTTGATGACGAATTTCCGATTGATGTTTTCCAGACAGGGTCTGGAACCTCCAGCAATATGAACGTCAATGAAGTGATTTCCAACCGGGCCATTGAAATCTCGGGAGTGAATCGATTTGACGAAGATAAGCCGATTCACCCCAACGACCACGTTAATATGGGGCAAAGCACAAATGACACCTTTCCAACAGCAATCCATGTTGCGGTTGGCCGGGAAATCCAAAACTCACTGATCCCGGCACTTCAAAGACTCAGGCAATCCCTGGCGGACAAAGCGGAACAATGGGACAGCATCATCAAGATCGGCCGCACTCACCTGATGGATGCAACTCCCTTGCGATTGGGACAGGAATTTGGCGGATTTGCCAGACAAATTGAACTCTCCGTCCAACGGGCTGAATCGGCGCTCAAGGCAGTTTTGGAACTCCCCGTCGGTGGCACAGCTGTCGGTTCGGGAATCAACACACACCCGGAATTTGGCAGACGGGTCTCACAGGAAATCGCGAGCTACACCGGGATCCCTTTTATTGAGGCCGTTAACCACTTTGAAGCCAACGCACAGCGAGACGGAATTGTCGAATGTCACGCCAACCTCAAATCGATTGCCTCAACCCTGTTTAATCTCGCCAACAATATCCGCTGGCTGGGCAGCGGACCCCGGTGTGGTTTCTTTGAGGTTTCGCTACCCAGTCGTCAACCAGGCAGCTCGATCATGCCGGGCAAAGTCAACCCAGTCATGAGTGAAAGCATGATGCAGGCCAGCGCCCGGGTCATGGGAAACGACCAGACCATTACAATTTCCGGGGCAGCCGGGGGGCAATTTCAACTGAATATCATGATGCCGGTCATGGGTCACACCACCTTGGAGAGCATCCTGTTGCTAACCAACTCAGCCAATGCATTCGTCGATTTTTGTGTCACTGAGATGCAAGCGAATGTTGAAAAATGCGAAAGTTTTGTCGAGGAAAGCCTGTCGATGGTCACGAGTTTGAATCCATTAATTGGCTACATGAAAGCGTCCAAACTGGCCAAAGAAGCATTCCAGTCCGGAAAAACCATTCGGGAACTTTGCCAGGAGCAGGAAATTCTTCCCGCCGAACAACTGCAAGAAGCTTTGGACCCTTTTTCCATGACCGAACCCCAGGAATAAGGCAAAAAACTCTGCCTGGGACCCCTTCGTCGCGACACCGCTTCCAACATCGCTACGAAACCAATTGGCCAATCGCGACTTCATCTTTACAAACCCCCTCACTTTCTTTATCAATTCCAACCAATCGTTCTCGTGAATTGTTTAACCCAGAAAATCATAAGGGGTGATTCCAGATGATCAAAATTCCCAACTATTCAATCGTGACTTGCATGGCCTTGTGGGGTTTTGAATGTGTAATTTTTGCTAGCTTCACTCCTCTGAACGACCAAAAAATCGATGTGAGTCAAGTCATTCAGCAGGCCTACCAGAGTTCTACCCGAGCCAGCACGCAAAAAGACCATACGGCGACGATTTCTCTTTGCGATCAAGGCTTGGCCGCAAACCCAACGGAAAATCAAACCGCCTACCTAAGCCAACTGAAATCCTGGGCACTGGTTGCCCGGGCAAAACTTTACCCCTTGGAAAAGGATTTTGACCCCGAGCAAAAAAATTCACCTTCTTTGCTGGCCATCCAAGACTGCGAAACCGCACTCATCCAGGACTCCAGCAACTGGAAAGCGCATGTTCACCGGGCAAAACGGTGGACCGTCGTGGGCAATTATAAAAAGGCAACGGCTGATCTCGATGCTGCCATCCGCAAAAACCCAACAGACGCCAACCTGTGGTTTAACCGCGCCGAACTCTTCTACCAGCAAAAGGATTACGAAGTCGCGGTCACCGATTACACCGAGGCTCTCAAGTTAAACAATAACGATGTGCAATCATTAACAGGCCGAGGCCATTGTTATGTTCAGCTCAAGAAAACCGAACTGGCCAAACTGGACTACGATGAAGTTATTGAAAAGGCTCCCAGGAATGCAACAGCCTTTTTAAATCGGGCGGACCTGTATTTGACCCTGCAAGAATTCAAATTAGCGGGGCAGGATTACCGGGAAGCCCTGATCAGGGACCAAACCCTGGCACAAGCCTACCGGGGCGTTGCCTGGATGTACGCAACCTCTGGAAAAGACGATTATCATAACCCCACTGTCGCAGACCGATCGGTCAAAAAAGCAATTGAACTGGACGGGAAAGAAACGCCTGAAAACCTGGTGGTTCTCGCTGCCGCCCAAGCCGCGGGAGGCGATTATTCTATGGCCCGGGACACCCTGAATCGGGTCAAAGCATCGAATAAACTGCAACCGACCTGCCGAGAGCGG
>JAZABE010000475.1:0-1248 GCA_036137535.1 Planctomycetota bacterium
TTACCGACCTACGTCCAAGGTGGCTTTAGGACCGATTTTGGGAGCCATTTTATTGATATTTTCATGATTTTGGCATCCATTTTGGTTTCGTTTCGGCGCTTGTTTTTTAATGGATTTTCACGTCAGCTTAGCTCGAGAAGTGGTATTTGGGATGGATTTTGGAATAATAACAAATCTCTCACTGACACAATTTTTCAAATAATTTGTCCCATACGCTGCTTTTTAAATGATTTGTTCCAGGCATTGTTCCAGAAATCACATCAGATCAGTAGGCCCGACAAAACCCATAAACGATAAAAGACCAAATAAGAGACAAAGACCAAAGAAAATAACCAATGCAGCATCCCAAAACGGCACCAACCAAAACCATACCGCACAGCACGAACACAAGATTCTAAGCAACATGCCACGACCGGTCTTTTTCAGATGATTTGTTGTCCCAGACGTTGCTTTTCAAACGACTTATTCCAAACACTGGTTTTCAAATGATTTGTCCCAGATGTTGGTGCTCAAACGACTTGTCTCAGACGCAGTTTTTCAAACGATTTGTCCCAGACACTGATTTTCAAACGATGTGTCCCATCCCAGGCGTTTTTTAAGGGATTTGTTCCAGACTGAAGATTTGTGCCAGACGCTGGTTTTCAAACGACTTGTCCCAGACATTGTTTTTCCAACGATTTGTCCCAGACATTGTTTTTCAAACGATTTGTCACAGACGCTGTTTTTCAAACGATTTGTGCCGGACGCGGTTTTCAGATGATTTATCCCAGACGCTGGTTTTCAAACGATTTGTCCCAGACACTGTTTTTCAAACGATTTGTCCCAGGCGTTGTTTTTCAAACGATTTGTCCCAGACGCTGTTTCATCTTCAAATTATTGTTAGGATTACCTGTCGGAATGATCTTAGGATTACCTGTCGGAATGATCTCGCAAACTTATTTAATATGACCTTATACAAAAACCACTTGAAACACACAATGACTTACCTTTTAAAATCGCAATACAACTTACAAATAACAGACAAACATGACATTAACAACGGCAAAATCCTTCCGCGCTTTCCGTCCCCATGCCAAGCCAGGTCTACACGCCCCTCGCGCGTCACTTTTCTGAACTTTTTGCATTTTTATCGATTTTAAACCGCTCCGAAATTCATAGAAAAATCGCTTCCCCAATAAAACAATCCCGGGCCGATTTCGGCGCGCCGTCCAGTTCCCAACGGGGTCTCAAAATCACACCTTCGAGGAT
>JAZABE010000476.1:0-5983 GCA_036137535.1 Planctomycetota bacterium
ACTGCCGCGGTTGCCGGACCTCCATCCCCTTTGAATCCCTTTGCTCCAGTACCGGCAATGGTACGCCAATATCCCGTTACATGATCGATCATACCCACGCGGTGGTTAAAGGTATCGGCGACATAGACATTGCCCATGGAATCAACCTGGACTTCGTGAGGTCCATTTTCCTGGACGGTCGTGGCGTCTGTATGATCATCACCAGCGATCCCTTTAGCTCCAGTTCCACCAATGATTTTCAAGTTTTGATACTGAGAATCCATTTTGAAGATGACATGCTTGTCGAATGAAACAATGATTAAGCCTCCGTCAGGTGTTGAATGAATTCCAAATGGGTTGGATATCGGGACGCTCAAGGCGTTCCCATTTCGAGGTTTGCCCGATTTGCCATTACCGGCAATCGTTTCGATCTTTGTGAATTCATCATGGGCGTAACTGTTGGTGCCGATCGCGATGAATAATTTTAACGCGATGGACAGTAAAGAAAATTTAGTCATCAATCACTTAGTTCCGGAAAAGGGGAAATCGGAGTATAGCCGAAAAAAAGTCAGGCGGCGAACCGTGATTTTGTTGAACGGACGATCGGTGTTTTTCTCTGGACGACTTTCGGCATTCAAAAGCTGCCGCATAAAAAGGTCCAATAGGGATTGTGTATTGAGCTGATCTGGCAAACCGACAAAAATGCTCTAAACCGGTACAAGACGCGAGTGCGTTTCATTACTGATCATTCCTTTGCATTAACGTATCATGCGTTTCGAGCGATCCTCTGGAGTTCTGTTGCATATCACCAGCCTTCCTGGTTCCTTCGGGATTGGGGATCTTGGAAGAGCATCTCGGGAATTTGTCGATTTTCTGGCCGCAGCAGGTCAAACCATATGGCAAATTCTCCCGCTCTGTCCGCCTGCAAAAGGAAATTCACCCTACAGTAGTTATGCGGTTTTCGCGGGGAATCCTCTTTTGATCAGTGTCGAACAGATGGAGCTGGATGGATGGATCGACGTTTCCGTAGCGTGCCCGGAGCTGAAGTCGCTCCAAGAGTCTTCCACGGTTAATTTCGCCCGGGCCCAAGAATGGAAAGCCAAAATTTTCGCGCAAAGTTTTGTTCAGTCAAAGTCAAAACTGATCCACCGGGAAGACTTTCGTTCATTTTGCCAAGTCAATCGTTTCTGGTTGGATGAATTTTCTTTGTTTGACGCACTGTCGGTTGAATTAAATGATTTGGATTGGACCCGGTGGCCGATTGGTTTATCCAAACGAGATCCCCGGGTTCTTGAACAATGGCACGAGCAAATTGCGGATCGGGTTTTGTTTTCCAAGTACCTGCAATTCGTTTTCGATCAACAGTGGAAACGGTTGAAATCGTATGCCAATGAAAATCGGGTCTTGATTTTCGGCGACTTGCCGATTTTTGTTGCCTTGGAAAGTGTTGATGTTTGGGCGAATCAAGAACAGTATCAACTCAATGAAAAAGGGTATCCAACTTCGGTTGCCGGCGTTCCTCCCGATTACTTTAGTCCAACCGGGCAACGTTGGGGAAACCCATTGTACTGTTGGGAGGCTATGGAAAAGGACGGATTTCGGTGGTGGGTTTCCCGTTTTCGACGCTTGCTTGAGCAATTTGACATGATCCGTGTAGATCATTTCCGAGGATTTGAATCTTACTGGGAAATCCCCGCTGAATCCGAAAGTGCAGCACGGGGTCAATGGCGAAAAGGTCCCGGGGAAAAACCATTTAAAGCAGCCTGTAAACAACTAGGCGAGCTACCGTTGATTGCCGAAGATCTAGGTCTGATTACAGAAGCAGTTCACCAACTACGGGACAAGCTAGATTTGCCTTGCACGCGGGTGTTGCAGTTTGGGTTTGATCACATCGAAGATGATTTTCACCGTCCCAGTCAATACCCGGAACATTGCGTGGCCTACACCGGTACCCATGACAATGAAACAGTTATGGGATGGTATGGAAATCGGATCAGCAATTTTTCCGCTAATGATCCTGTGAATCTCCTCACTCCAATTTTGAATGACCTGGGTCCGGTTCACCTTCAATTAATCGAGATGGTGATGGATTCAAAAGCAAATACTGCGATCTTTCCAATGCAGGATATTCTGGGACTTGGCAATGAATCGAGAATGAACCTGCCTGCGACCGCAGAGGGAAATTGGCAATGGCGATTGACTTCAAAACAACTGTCGGTTGAACTGTCTGATCGGTTGAACAGAATCACGCGTTCAAGTGGCCGGCGCTGATAGTCAATTTTGTGACCATTCCGTGGATAATTTAAGATGAAATCGGGATGAGTGTCGCGGACTTCGAACAGAAGATTTATGATCCCGGGGTTAGTTTTCTTGCCGGTTTTTCCGCCAAAATCTAGCTTGTTTGTGAGGGATCTGCCTCACCCGATTTTAGAGAGTTGGTGAGGTCCCTAGAATAAAATGGAAGCTGTTTCTCTAGAAAAAGTAGAATGCTGAAACAAACGGGTTCTGATCACAAACGTTTACGAATCTTGATTGCCTCTGCTGAGGCCGAACCGTGGTCTAAGACAGGCGGGCTAGGGGACGTGACGACTGCACTGTCAAAATCGCTGAGCTACCTGGGCCACGAAGTTGCGTTGATCGTACCGTACTATCGCCAAACGGAATTTGCACGGAACCACACGGACCAGATTCTTGATACTGAGGTTTCTTTTGAGGTTCCCGTTGGTGAAAGAAGGATTGTGGGGCAGGTCTATCGGGCAGGAGTTTCCGGAACGCAAGTCAAGGTTTGGTTGGTCAATCAGCAAGATTACTTTGACCGACCCGATCTGTATGGCGATTCCGAAGGCGATTACCGGGACAACTGTGAACGTTTTGTCTTTTTCAGCCGAGCGGTACTGGAGGTTGCCCGGCATTTTTCGATCAAGCCCGACCTGATCCATGTCAACGATTGGCAAACCGGTCTCATTCCTGCTTTATTACAGACCGAGTATCGGGGTACGCCTGGTTTTGAAAATACTGCCAGTGTTTTCACGATTCACAACCTTGCGTTTCAAGGACGGTTTACACGGTCTGACATGGACTTAACCGGCTTGGATTGGAAATATTTCAATTGGCGTCAAATGGAAAGCGATGGTCAGCTTAACCTGCTCAAAACCGGAATTTCGTTTTGTAATCAAATCACGACGGTGAGTCCAACTTATGCAAAAGAAATCCAGACAGAGGAAACTGGATGTGGATTGCACGCATTGTTGCATCATCGATCGGATGAACTGACCGGCATCCTGAATGGCATTGATGGCGATCAATGGAATCCAAGTTCAGATAAGTTTATCCCGGAAAATTATGGAACCCAAGATTTTTCAACCCAAAAGTTGCTTTGCAAATCTGAACTTCAAAAAAAGATGGGCCTTTCTCGAAAACCGCAGGTTCCTCTTTTTGGAATGGTTTCGCGGTTAACGGATCAAAAAGGATGTGACCTGATTGTGGCCCAGGCCCAACAGTTTTTGCAGCGGGATTTGCAGTTGGTTTTCCTAGGAGCAGGCGAGGAGCGTTACGAACAGGCGCTTCGGGATTTGGCGAGACATCATCCAGGAAAGGTTGCAACTTGCATCGGGTTTGACGAGCGGTTGGCGCATGAAATTGAGGCTGGTTCTGATTTTTACCTGATGCCAAGCCAATATGAACCTTGTGGTTTGAACCAGATGTACAGTTTGGCTTATGGGACAATTCCCCTGGTTCGCGCTACGGGTGGACTGGCGGATTCGGTCGTGGACACCTCACCTGAAACTTTAAAAAATGGAACCGCTACCGGGATTGTTTTTACGGATTACGACAGCAATCAATTTTTGACAGCTGTGGATCGATGCCTGGAACTTTACCAAGCCACTGAATCTTGCCAGCAAGTGATAAAAACGGGTATGAAACAGGATTTTTCTTGGGAAAAGAGTGCTGCTAAATACCTTTCTGTTTATCGAAAAGCGATCGAATGTCCTTTGCCTAAACCTAGCTGACACTTTGCTAGTTGATCGGATAACTGAATGACAAAATGCCTGATCGTTGGGGCCGCCAAAACTCTGTTAAGGCTTTAATCTTGGTAAATCTTACGGAGGGCTTGGTCAATGACATCGCAATTTTTCTTCCGCAAGTTCTTTAACACGATCGTCTGATGATCCAGCTGTAAATACTGTCGTGAACTGCTTTCGTATTTTGGCCAGCGGGGAAGCCCACTGCGATTTGGATTGCCGACCTTGGCAAATTGGGTCCAGTAATTGGAAATCAGGTCAGCAAGTTTTTGGTCTTCCGGCCGTTGTTCAGCATCTTGAAGGGTGTTAAATACATACTGTAACTCGATTGCGTGAGGGGATCCAATGGCGGGGTTCAGATGATGAGACCGGGCAAATTCATATTGGTAAGTTGGACTTTTGACTTGTGTCATGCCTTCAAGTAATTGTCGAGCTGGTTGCACAAACCAAGAGTCTGTCACAAATTCAACACCTGCCAGTTTCAATTCCTGTGCTGTTGTCCCGGGATACAATGTGGCGACACTTTCCGCCTGATTGCCATAAAAACCAGCAAGCTCTTCGATGAAATCGTTTCGACCCTGCAGATGGATCCATCCTTGAAAGTAAGCTCCCTCGTTACGGGTGGTGCCGACCATGACCGGGAGATCATGCTGTTTGCCCTGGAGAAATAACTGGCTGGGGTGCCCTTTCAAAAATACACCGTCGATGGTGCCCCGCGTTGGGTAGTAGTGCATTGCATTGAGTAATTCTTCAGCTGGCAAGTTTCTCAGATATTCGAGCGCTTCTTTGCCAGTAAGATCTGTGAGATTCTTGGCCCACTCTACTCCAAGATCTTCTGAGCTTTTTGTACTGGCGATTGTTTTTCGAATTGGGACCATGTTAGGCTCCGCCAATTGATTGATGTAACCAAACATCCAGGGACTCTGGATAATCGCTTTGTGGAAAAGCCCCTTTGCAAACCGCGAAACACAGAGAGTACTGACGCTGGTTCCTCCGGCAGATTCACCGAAAATGGTGATGTTGTTGGGATCGCCACCAAACTGGGCAATATTGGTCTGGACCCACTGGAGTGCGGCGATTTGATCCATGAATCCATAGTTGCCTGAAATGTTTTGCGTCGATTCCTTGGAAAGTGCGGGATGAGCGAGGAAGCCGAGAGCTCCGAGCCGGTAATTGACCGTGACTAAGACCACATTGCGGCTTGCCAAAGCAGAGCCTTGATAAAACGGGCGGTGCCCTGAGCCACGGTTCAGTCCGCCTCCATGAATCCAGACCATCACTGGGAGCTTGGCACCCGGATTGCCGGGCTGTTTGGTCCAGAGGTTGAGAAACAGGCAATCTTCATCCTGTCTGACCGTCGGCGGTTTTTGTGGAGCGGCCGGGCCAAACTCTCGACAGTGTTTGATGCCCTTCCAGCTCACTACGGGTTGGGGTGGACGCCAACGCCGTTTCCCAACGGGTGGGGCAGCATACGGGATTCCCTTAAACACCGTTAGCCCGGTTGTGGGGTCCAGGATTTTTCCAGTGATTTTCCCGGATTCAATTGCCAAGACCGGTTCTTCAGATTTTGCCTGGGAGACTAGAGTGACCGCCCACAGGATCCCTACCCCAAACCATCGATAGGACCGGTTCAATTTTTTATGGGTTCTGAACAACAGACTAGCCTTAAAAGTTAGAATGAAACACGACTGCTTTCGTCTCAGTCATTTCCTGGATAGCGTATTTTGGGCCTTCTTTACCAAGGCCACTTTCCTTCAGCCCTCCATAAGGCATCATGTCCGTTCGCCAAAGCGGTCCCCAGTTGATATGGATGTTGCCGCTATCGACATGATGAGCGAATTTTAGGGCAACATCCACATCTTGGGTGAAGATGGCTGCGCTCAAACCGTAAGGAGAACTGTTGGCTTGATCAATTGCCTGATCGACATTGGCAGTTTTGAGGATACCCACGGCGGGTCCAAAGAGTTCTTCGTTCGCGATTC
>JAZABE010000477.1:0-2836 GCA_036137535.1 Planctomycetota bacterium
TAATGATTCACGTGAACGGAGTCTTTGGATTAACAGGGGAGCGTCCCCACCCCAACCGAAACCTTTCCCAAGATCCGTTTCATGCCGGCAACCGAGATCCCCTCCCCAAATACTGACACACCGGCCACTCCTGCTTCCCCAGAACCTTCTGCTGGATTGCAGGCTAACTGCCAAACTGTGAATACACCTGTCAAAACCAATCGCCAATTGAACCCAATGCGTTGGTTATTGGTTTTAACTCTAGTCTTGGCCTGCACAGTTTTCGTGGGACCTAAAATCCTGAAAGAATATGCCTATGCCTATACCCTGGGGAAATCAAAGGCCGAGTATGAAATTGCCAAGGTGGCGCTAACCCAAAATCCCTTGGGGGGAATTTCGTCCATGTACGAATTGGTCGCCAAGAAAATCTCACCCAGCGTTGTTCACATTGATACCGCTAATGACGCACCTCAAAGCGAAAATCTCTTTTTCACCAACAGCCCCCGTGGACAAGGAGCCGGAGTCATCTATTCGGAGGACGGGTACATCGTAACCAATCAACACCTGGTCTCAAGGGCGAAGAAAATCCAGGTTACACTTGCCAACCGCAAAATATTTAACGCAGCTCTGATAGGAACCGATCCTCAAACCGATATTGCGGTTTTAAAAATTGAAACCCAAGGTTTAATTGCCGGGGAATGGGCAAAAGATTCTGAAATTAAGGTTGGGACCTTGGCGTGGGCAGTGGGAAGTCCTTTCGGATTAGATCAAAGTGTGACGTCGGGAATCATCAGTGGCAGGCACCGACGAGTCAGCAGTCCCCAATCGGTGGCAAAACCGGATTACGTCTTCAAGAATCTGATCCAAACCGACACGCCCATCAATCCTGGCAATAGCGGAGGGCCGCTGGTTAATTCGACGGGCAAAATCATGGGAATCAACACCTCAATTATCGGAGGGCGTTACCAAGGTGTCTGCTTCGCCGTTCCGTCTGAAATCGTCTTGAATACCACCCGGGAATTGATTCAAAAAGGGCAAGTTGAACGAGGCTTCTTGGGGGTCCACCCCACAAGGGTCTCTTATGACTATGCCTGCGAAATTGGCTTGCCTGACGTCAAAGGCGCCTGGATTCAACACATCGAGAGACAAACACCAGCATCTCGAGCCGGTCTTCGACCCGGTGACGTTATTCGCAAATGGAACCGCACCCCAGTTGATAGCGAATTAACGCTCTTTGACCTCGTTTCTCGGGCCCAAATCAACTCTACCGTCTCCTTAACCATTTATCGAAATGGTCAAAACCTCGCTCAACCCGTTACAATTGGGGCCCGTGGCCGAACTGAACCCGAAACCCTAAAATCTAGAGAAAGCAATTCGTCATTGCCCCACCGCGGGGCACCTTTCGAGCCTTCAAAACCCACTCTCTTTAAACAGTGATGACATGAAGCGAATTCCAGGCCGACTGTCTTGGTCCTTGACAATCATTTGCCTATTTTTATTGATGGATGAAACCACCGCTCAACCCAAGGGCTACCTCTACGACGAGGCCAAAGTTGCAGATTACAACCTTCCCGAGCTCTTAAAATTCAACGATGGTTCACGGGTCCGAACCGCTGACGATTGGAAGCAACGCCGAAAAGAAATTTTTGATTTTTTTGAAACGCAGGTTTACGGCAAGGCCCCAACTCAACCGGTTCGGGTGAGTGTTACCCATTCCCAATCCAAAACGATCCGCAGTGGCCAGGCAGTGCTTGAACAAACCAGCCTTCGGATCACTGACTTCGGTCCAACCGTCAGCGTACTCATTATTCGTCCCAAACAGAGTGAGCCGGTCCCAGCTTTTCTTGCATTGAATTTCATGGGAAATCACACCGTCACGGCTGACCCCGACGTTGCAATTACCCAAAACTGGGTTCGCAACGACAAACGGTTTGGGGCAAACAACCACAAAGCTTCCGCAACTGGACGGGGCAAACAGTCTCACCGCTGGGCCATCGATCAAATCCTCAATGCCGGCTACGCGTTGGTAACGGTGTATTACGGAGATATCGATCCTGATTTTAACGACGGTTTTAAAAATGGCATTCACAAGGCAATTCGCAGTGGGCCCACCGAAACCCCAGCGGCCGATGAATGGGGGTCGATTGCCGGATGGGCTTACGGGCTCTCGCGAATTCTGGATTACCTAGAAACCCATGACCAAATTCAATCCAAGCGTGTTTTTGCGCTTGGGCACTCCCGCCTAGGAAAAACCGCTTTATGGGCGGGCGCCACGGACTCCCGGTTTGCCGGGGTGATTTCCAACAACTCGGGGTGTGGCGGCGCCGCTTTATCTAAACGTAAATTTGGAGAAACTTTGAAACGAATCAACACCTCGTTTCCCCATTGGTTTTGTGACAACTTTCTTCAATACAACGACAACGAAAACCGCCTGCCCGTTGACCAGCACATGCTGATCGCGTTGATCGCTCCAACTCCCGTTTACGTCGCCAGTGCATCGGAGGATCTGTGGGCAGATCCGCGAGGAGAATTTCTCGCAACCCAACACGCCTCTCCGGTGTTTAAGTTGTTAACCGGAAAAAGCCTTGAAATTGAGGAATTTCCACCTAACAATCGGCCCTCCCATGGGGTGTTGTCCTACCATTGTCGCCGCGGAAAACATGACGTCACTGATTTTGATTGGGAAAATTACATTAAATTTGCCGATCAAATCACTGAATAAACCAATCCCATCAAAGAATTTGAAATTAATCTTGAATTCCTATTGAAAGCCTCAGGAAATATCGGAATCCTATGAGAACACGAGCCTTGCAGGTACCGAACGTTTTCACACGTACCTATCAATCTCTTAAAACGG
>JAZABE010000478.1:0-3665 GCA_036137535.1 Planctomycetota bacterium
GATTGATGTCAGGTACTGGTCCAACTTTTGGCGATCGGATGCGTTGAGAGTTCGGTTTAAGGCACTTGCGGAATCACGCAGAGCGTCGAGTACACTGGCTCGGTGCTTTAAATGCGTTCGCTCGTTATCACGGACGCGCTGGGAGGGATTCACAAAAAGGGCTTGGAACAGTGTGGCGGGATTGTTGATCGGCGGCACGTGAACACCGGATCGAGTCCAGCACATATCGGTGCCTCCTTCGATGCCGGTGTTGATCGACGGAAACCGTGTGGAACTACCGACCTGTTCGGCGGCGGCCTGATCGAGTGAAATGTTTTTTTCTGGAAACCCTGCGGCTTCTTCTTTTTTGATGCTTGTCAGGAATCCCTGAACTGCCTTGTGCCCGCCGTTCAGTTCGTGATCCAGATGCGAAAATACCGTCAAGTCGTTACGATGCGGTTCAAGCGGCTTGAGTGTCGATGTCGGAACATAACCTTTCCCGGCGGCTGTTGGAAAAAAGTTTCCGGGATAGAAACCCAGGTGATTGCCCACGCAGACCAAACGCCGTTGAGAGTTTTGTCGGTTTTCAGAGCTACTTGCGATACTTTCGAAGGCTGGGAGTGACAGGGCGATGCCCGTGCCGTGCAGAAATTGGCGACGGTTCAGTCGTGACAGTTTTTTCATCCGGATTCTTGGATAGACAATCGAAATGAGGAGTAACAATTCTATAGGTTAATCCATCTTCAGGGCCATCTGAAGGGCTGGAACGAAATCCAGGAATGAGAGCTGGAATTTGGAGCCAACATCTCACTGCGGGCAGGGTGGTTGGCCAAGCTTTACCGAGTGAAAGCATGGCATCCAATCGGTGTCGGCCGTTTGTAAAGCAATGAGAAATGGTTTTCTGCAATTCGGCATTGCCGTTAGTGATTGCCGTTAGTGAGTGATTGCCGTTAGTGATTGCCAATACAATATAACTTCGATTTTGTGCGAATAAAAAGACGATTGTCCGAAAGTGCCGGCGTGGCGTAGATGCCTTCGGGGAATTCGTTTCTTGACACGACTTCAAATGAATCCCCTGTTTTCAAAACCAACAAGGTTCCCCTTTCGGCGCCGAGGAAGATATGATCCCCAATTCGAATGGGGCAGGCGTAATATTCGCCTGGTACTTTGAGCCTGGCCTGGTAAATTGACTTCCCAGTTTTTAAGTCAAGGCAGGAAAAAATACCTCCCTTTTTTGCATAGTAGACGCGATCCTTGACGATTAATGGCGAAGCGACATAGGGCAACATTCGCCGGGTTTCCCAGAGGGTGTGGGTATCGGTGATTTCCCCCTGCCCACCGCTGCGGACCGCGACCATTACGTTTCTTCCTTGTGCCGCTTTGCGGGTAAGCATGTCTGTTAATTCGGGTTTTTCCATCGCATTGCTTCGATTGCGATCAACAAACCGAAATGCATCCTTGAGGCGACTTTCGGGCAGCTCTTTGATTTCCAGAGCATCGTTTTTGTTTTGATCGAATAGATCGATCAAGTCTTGCGCTGTTAGTTTGGTGCGATCACCAAGGTTCAGGTCTTCGATTAAATTTTGCGACATTGATTCTTTTTCGATATGGGCGGTGGTCCAGCCCCCGAACACCAATGTTTGAGCGGTTGCAGTGGGTGAGGGGCAGATGAAAACTGGCAGATTCCTGACAGTCCAAATCTCCTTGCCGTTGGCAATGTCATAGCCTTTGAGGGTACCGGATCCAGCTGCAACGATCTGGGATCCTGCGTCACTCTGCCAGATAAATGGAGAGGCGTAGCTGGTCATCATCGTGCGGCGCGGTGTCATCCAGATTTCTTTGCCACTTTCGGCATCATAACAATACAGGCCTGAAAGACTGTCGGTGTCGCGTTGAAGGTAAATCCTACCGTCGTGGAGAATGGGTGAAGATCCCGTTCCAAAAGCGGATGGCGTGCTCGGGTATTTTTTTTCCCAGATCAACTTGCCATCCATGTCGTGCGCCGTAAGTCCGTAGCGGCCGAAATAGGAGTAAACCCGTTCGCCGTCGGTGCATGGGGTTGGCGCTGCCGGGCAACTGTCTTCGTGCTGGAAATCTTCGTCTTGTGCCTTGGGGAAAGTGCGTTTCCAGCGAACGCTCCCCGTGTTTTTATCGATGGCTAGCAGGCAGAGTTGTTCGTCATCGTAGCCGGTTAGAAACAAAGTGTTGTTGCCGATGACAGGAGACGAATGCCCCGGGGGCGTTGCCACGTGCCACAGCGAATTCAAGCGGTCGTTGAATTCAAGCGGCAAGGAGGCTGCTTTTCCCGTGGCCAATCCGTTTGGCCCACGAAACATGGACCATTGGTCTGTGTGAGGCTGCTGGCTCCAGGCAAATTGGTGATTGGTACAGCCAATCGTGATCAGAAGGCAAATAAAAAGTTTGCTGGAGGGATGGTTTTTCGTATGGCGAGGTGCGGTGGGCAAATTGGGCACAGGTGAAAATCCTTTTTAAGGAAGTCATGGTAGGCCTTGCTAGGGATGGCCTTGCACGAACAGTCTAATGAATTCCATCTTTCGATAAAGGTGGCTATGAAAACTTGATTTGAGGAAGGGAATCTTTTGGCCGTTGGCCTGTCCCGCGGCGCCCCGTCAAGATTCCCTGCTAACCTTTGATAGCGTGAGAGTCATGGGATTGTTTGAAAAAAGGTTTTTTCCAGGCTAATCGTTATGAGCTTGCCGCAGCGCAGCATCGCTGGATTTTCGCTTGCTTTCAGAGGCTCTCAGTTTAGCGGGTCTCAGGGACAGCCTTGTTTGCCGATTGCCGAGAGCGAGTGGCTACTTTGTTGCGGAAACGCCGGGCGTTTTTGAATGGGCGCGCTGTGGAAAGTCAAAGGTCAACACAAGCGGTTCAGTTCCAGTGTTCTCGATTTCCACGCCACCATTGTCAAGCGCGGCCTGAGTGATGAATCCGATCTCGGAATAGAGCTGGCCAAGAACCATATCCTGGTGATACCCCACTTCCAGCTTTCCCACGCGGCCACCGCCACCATTGGTGTGAAACAGCGTTGGACTTTCCGGGCGGAAATTAGTCTTGCCACCAGCTTGTACAGTAAGTCGGAGGATTGAGCACTTCTGCTCACCGAGGAAATCACCGTAAACAATCCATTTGGCCTCTACTCCTTCGTCGTTGAATTCGTCGGCAGGGATTGCGGGGCGCGAATTCTTTAGGACAAAGTCCGGGTCCTGGTTCGCTGCAAAGTCGAACTTTTCTACCAGGTAGTCCCAGTCTTCGTGCCGATCTTTGGGGTAATCCTCTTCTCTGCAGGCATAAAACGCATCGGCTGCGCCAATGCGTCCATCAAGTGTTAGGTCCTCCGCCAGGAAGTGCTCATCCATAGTGACGTGCAGTTCATGCGTGCAAAGATTCGTTGGCGAGTGCAGCACACCGTTCGGCATCACGAAGCCGTTATCCAGTTGCATCATCGTGTGCGGCGCCAAGTGCCGGATCCCGTTGTACTCTCCTTTTCCGAAACCTTTCAGGCAGGCGAGGAATTGGTCCTTGGTTACGAATGGATACAACCCCATGGCTGTGGTGTGATAATGGGATGCACAGACGCCAGGATTGTCGAAAGAATTAATGTCATAAACTTCCCATTTTTCCCAGTGAAGATGATCTGGTATCGGATTCAGGTTGTCGAATTTTTT
>JAZABE010000479.1:0-4646 GCA_036137535.1 Planctomycetota bacterium
TGCTGCGGTGAAAAAAGCCAAAGCCGAGGGTCAGAAAGTCGTGATCCTTGATACGGCCGGGCGGTTGGCCATTGACGAAGAGTTGATGCAACAACTGCAAGACATTGATCGGAAAGTTCAGCCTCACCAGGTTTTCCTGGTCGTCGATGGAATGACTGGGCAGGACGCCGTTAATAGTGCTTCCGCATTTAACGAAGCGCTGGAACTCAACGGTGTGATCATGACCAAGCTCGATGGCGATGCACGAGGTGGTGCGTTGCTCTCAGTGAAACAGGTGACGGGTGTTCCGGTGAAATACATCGGCACCGGGGAGCAGTTGGATGCCTTAGAGCCCTTTCGGCCAGAAGGTATGGCCAGTCGAATCCTTGGGATGGGTGACATTGTCCAGGCAGTCGAAGAAGCCCAAAAGCTGGTTGATAAAGAAGAGCAGCAACGGCTTGAGCAACAACTGGCCAAGGGCGAATTTACGCTGGATGACTTCCGTAACCAGATGCAGAAATTCGCCAACCCCGGCATCATGACCAAGATGCTTGGCTTGCTTCCCGGGATGGGGCAGATGCGTGAATTGATGGGAAACGAAGACCATACCGGTGACATTCGCCGGATGGTCGGTATTGTCGATTCGATGACCCCCGAAGAAAAGAAAAAACCCAAAATCATTGATCCGAGTCGTCGTCAGCGGATTGCCCAGGGAGCCGGCGTGCAGACGCAACAGGTCAATGAATTGATCAAACAGTTTGAAACCATGAAGCCGATGCTCACAGGGATGGCGGGTAAAGGCGTGGGCGAACGGATGGAAGCCTTTGAAAAAATGAAGGAACAGGCCCTTTCCGGTGGTAAAATGGGTCCTCGGGAAAAAAAGGGGACCGGAACTCGGTTGTCAGCTGCTGAGAAGAAAAAGGCTAAAAAACAAAGGGAAAAAGACCGAAAAAAACGCCTACGTGACAAACGCAGGTCAAAACGTTAAAAAGAATGATTACTTTGATTGTTAAAAAGGACAAGTAGTGTCAGTAAAGATCCGTCTTAAGAAGCTTGGCCGCCGGCATCGGCCCTTTTTCCGCGTGTGTGCCATGGATACGCGAACTCGTCGTGATGGTCGCGAAATCGAATTGTTGGGGACTTACGATCCAATGGTCTCTGAGACCGATGCGCGTACGCTTCTGAATGGGGAGCGAATTGACTACTGGTTGAGTCAGGGGGCTCAACCTTCTCCCAAGGTCAGTACGTTGATCAAGAAATATGGAACCAATGGAAGCCACCTCGAAGCTCAAAAAGCGGCATTGGAAAAATTGGGAAGCAGACGAACGGCTAATATTTCTGCAGCGATCACCGAAGCCGAACAAACCAAAATAGAAGTCAAGGCAGAAGAACCGCCTGCTGAACCGAGTGAGTCTGCCGAATCTTCGGAAGCAACTGAAACCGAAGCAACTGAAACCGAAACAACTGAGACAGCGGAAGTAACTGAAACTGAAACAGCTGAGGTTGCGGAAGCAACTGAAGCCGAACCTGCGGAGGCTTCCGCCGAGGCACCGGCAGAGCCTGATTCAACTTCAGAGACCTCAGCTGAAGGCGAGAGCACTGCTGAACCTGAAGGTGATGAGACTCCCGAAAAAACCGACGAATAGAATCGCATGCGATTGAATGTCGTGACTCTTTTTCCGGAGATGTTTCCGGGGTACTTGAGTCAAAGTTTACTGAACAAGGCGATTGAACGAGGGCTGGTCGATGTCCAAATTCATGACCTGCGGAATTGGTCGGACGACAAACACCATCGTGTTGACGACCGGCCGTTTGGCGGCGGTCCCGGCATGGTTATCATGGTGGAACCGGTCGTCAATTGTGTGGAGTCGATTTTGAGCGAACAACCTGGCTCGAAAACGATTCTGCTGTCCCCTCAAGGGAAAAAACTGGATCAAAAGAAGGTCGAAGAATTGGCCGGGTTTGACAGTTTTGTGTTTCTTTGTGGGCGATATGAAGGGTTTGATCAACGGATCGTTGACGTTCTGCAGCCGGAAGAAATTTCGGTTGGAGATTATATCCTCAATGGAGGCGAAGTCGCTTCCATGGTGATGATCGATTCTTTGATTCGAATGGTACCCGGAGTGTTGGGTGACGAAACAAGCAGAGTTCAAGATTCGTTTTCCAGTGGAAACCGATTGCTTGAATTCCCGCAATACACGCGTCCCCGGGAGTTCCGGGGGCACGAGGTTCCTGGGGTTTTACTCTCGGGCAACCATGAGGAAATTCGCCAGTGGCGAAACAATGAAACGATTAAACGTACCCAAGAACGTCGATCGGATTTGCTGGATAACGGTGAAATAGACGGCGAAGATGCTGAAACTGGAAAAGAAAAATGAGCCAAGAGCTGATAGAAAAAATTGAACAGAAGAACATGCTGGAACTTCGTGAAAAACAGGCGGAAGCCCTGAAAGGCGACAAGAAAAAGTTTCAGGCGAGTGTGGTGGGAGAGCACCAATTTGACGTCGGAGACACGGTGGATGTTCACACTCGGATTCTTGAAGGAGAAAAAGAACGGATCCAGGTGTTTTCTGGAACCGTGATCGCCCGAAGTGGCCGAGGGAACCGGGCGATGTTTAGTGTTCGCCGTATCGTTGCCGGCGAAGGTGTGGAGCGAAAGTTTGCAGTAAATTCGCCCAAAATTGCCAAAATTGACGTCAAGCGGTCAAGTGTGGTAAGACGGGCAAAGCTTTATTTTCTTCGTGATCGAGTCGGTAAAGCTGTTCGCTTGAAAGAACGTCGAAAATAGACCCGTTCAAGATTCCTTGGAAAAAGAAAACAGCTCGGCAATCTGTCGGGCTTTTTTTACGTTGGAACCGTTATAATTTATTCGGGCAGCCTATTCCTTATTCGGGTTGAATTCCCAGGGACGACTGCAACCATGTGGCAAGAGATCGCGGAACGGTTGAAAACGTTATTGCCAAAACGAACTGTGCAATCGTTGGGAGAACTGGGCGAAACTGCCGCTGTGGATTATTTAAGACGGAAAACCTACCAGGTAATTGAGCGAAATGTTCGCATTCACCGGGCCAGTGTGAATGGAGAAATCGACATTGTGGCGGTCAAGAACCGGACGATCGTGTTTGTGGAAGTCAAAACACGTCGATCCGAACGGAAAGGTGAACCGTGGGAAGCGGTTGACGCCGCCAAGCAGGAGAGAATTATCGGGGTCGCCAATGCCTACCTTGCCCAGGAAAATCTCAAGGACCAGGATTGTCGGTACGATATTGTGTCGGTGATCTGGGGAAACGAAAATCGACCCGCAGAGATCCGGCATTTGGAAAATGCTTTTGATGAACGGGAGTTTCATTTTGGATTTCAGTACGATCCCTGACAAGTCTGGTAAGGGTTTGCCCGGGTGTGAAGCCCTGAGGCTATTCTCCTTTTTTGACTTACCCGTTTTCCAGAAAACTAGATTGGAATGACGCAAATAAAACAAAAAATTCGTGTGGCTGCCGGCGTGTTGAATCAAACTGCGTTGGATGGTCGTGGAAATGCGGATCGCATCAAAAGCGTGATCACCGATGCCCGGGCGAAGGGATGCCAGGTACTTTGTCTGCCTGAACTTTGTTTAACCGGCTACGGATGTGAAGACATGTTTTTGTCATTGAGTTTCCTCAAATCAGCGTTGGACCAAGTTGGTGAAATTGCCAAAGAAACGGCTGGGATGTTGGTTTGCGTTGGATTGCCGGTTCAATATGAAAACGATACGTACAATGCGGTTGCGGTATTGGTCGATGGTCAGTTGGTTGGGATCGTCGGCAAGCAAAATCTAGCCCGAGATGGGCTGCATTATGAACCCCGTTGGTTTCGTCCTTGGCCGGCAGGGAAAACGGCAGTGCTTCAAGTGGGGGACGCACAAGTGCCAATGGGAGATCTCGTTTTTTCGGTCGGGGGATTGCGGGTTGGCTTTGAGATTTGCGAAGACGCCTGGGTCGAAGATCGCCCCTTAGGGCGACTGGTTCGGAGAGGTGTGCAGTTAGTACTCAATCCTAGTGCGAGTCACTTTGCATTTGGAAAATCCAAAAAACGACAGGAATTGATATTGGCAGCAGCCGGCTACCCAGGAATTGGTTATGTCTATAGCAATCTGCTTGGCAATGAGGCCGGCCGGGCAATCTACGATGGGGACGCTTACCTTGCTTCTGACGGAAAGATTTTGAAATCGGGAACCAGGTTTTCTTACCGGGAGAGCCAATTGACAATCGCTGATCTTGAATTTGGGTACCCGGAATCTCAAGTTCATCGGTCGAATCTCGAGCCTGACGTTCATTGTCCAGACATCCGTTGGAACGCGATGGGTAAAGATCTGGTTTTGTCTGACGTTGATCCCGGAAAAGTTTTGAACGAATTAAAAGAGGAGGAGTTTTGCCGGGCAATTGCCTTGGGGTTGTTTGACTATGTGAGAAAAAGCCAGTCACAGGGTGTGGTCATCTCGCTGAGTGGCGGCGCGGATTCGGCGGCAGTGGCCTGCCTGAGTTGCCTGATGCTGGAGTTTGCGCGAAATGAATTGGGGGTTGAGCACCTTGTGCAACGGTTGGGCTTTCTCCCGCTGGATCGCCCAGGAGACAGTGGTTCACCGGATGCTTTAAAAACCTTAAAGAATCGAATGATTTGCACGGCCTATC
>JAZABE010000480.1:0-1627 GCA_036137535.1 Planctomycetota bacterium
CGCGCCGCCAGATTCAGCAAAATGACGGAGGATGTCCAGAACCAATGCTGAGTTGTTTTCATCAAGGTTCCCTGTTGGTTCGTCGGCAATCAAGATCGAGGGATGGTGGGCGATTGCCCGGATTAACGCGATTCGTTGTCGCTGTCCGTGGCTCAATTCCCCGGGTTTGTGTTGCAGGCGGTTTTCGAGTGAAAATCTTTCTAGCCACTCCACGGCCTCCTGTTTGCTGGCGCGATTGTGGAGAGTTAGGTTTTCCAGGACCGATAAGTAAGGGACGAGTTGCAGGGTTTGGAAAACATAACCGATCGTGTTTGCTCGAATTCGGTTTCTTTGTTTTGTCGAAATGGAAAACAGGTTTTGTTGGTTGATGAAGACTTCGCCTTCTGAGGGTCGGAGCATGGCCCCGCAAGCCAACAGTAAAGTCGTTTTGCCACTGCCGCTGTCTCCTCGAACGGCAACAATTTCTTGTTGAGCAACCTGCAGGTTGATTTCGTTAAGGGCTTCAACCGGTCGTCCCTTTTGGGAATAGTTGTGCGACACGTTTTGAACGTCGAGGACTACAGCTTCCATTAGGCAGAATCCTTTCCGATGATTTCCGCGGGGTGTTTTCCAGTTGCGAGCACCGCAGGAATAACGGTGGCCAGCAAGGATAGGCTGACCGAGAGGATTCCGATTTCAGCGATTGTTCTCCAGTCAATAGTGACTTTTTTGCCGGTCGTTTCAAACACGGATTGCACTTGGGAGAGAGATATGAGTGACCCTGCCGTTAAGCCGATTCCCGCAGCAATAATTGCCAGTAGCAGGGCGCGGCTGACAAAAATAACCAAGATTTTTTCCTGGGTAAAACCGATGGCGCGGAACACTCCGATTTCTGATCGCCTTTGTGCGGAATTCCAGGCCCCCAGACTGGTCAGGGAAATGACCAAGAACACCCAGAGAACATTTTCCAAAAGGTTTAGGTTTTTCGCACTCATGGTGCGGATGGAGTTTCGAGCATCGGCGATGGTTTGTCGGCGAAGGATTTGAGCCTGATCGGTGATGTTGGCCAGTTCATTGTTTAACACCACCGTAGCGGAGACGCCGAGTTCCTCGCATTTTTCGCTGGTGCATTCGATGGCTTCGATTCGACTGATTTGGTTTTTTTGTTCAAACAGCTCCTGAGCAGTCTTGAGGTCGATAAACGCCACTGAGTCTCTCCAGGTCCCGGAGGATTTGTTGACGCGACTGACATTGAAGAGTTGTTTTCGAATTTCGATTTGGGTGGAGGAATCACGTTTAATATTGAGTTTTTTGGCTAAAGCGGAACCGATCTGAACATCCTTGATCGCCCGTTGCATAGGGGCTTTGGGGCGGCCGGGCATAGGGATCGATGCCGAGATTCCTACCACGCGTGTTGTGGCCGATGAGTTACCATGGCTGATGGAGGTTCGCGTTTCCAAGGTCGGAATCAGATGGTTGAGTGAAGCCTTGAATTCAATGAGTTGATCGACGACAGCCATCGGCATTGTCTCGTCGGAATAGCCTCCCTTTTCATGGTAGGCAACCTGATCAACCTTGCTGGGTAAGATCACGACGTTGGAGCCAATGTCTCTCGCATTTCGTTTTGTTTCTTTTTCGAGGCCTATCC
>JAZABE010000481.1:0-6806 GCA_036137535.1 Planctomycetota bacterium
CCTCAATCTGGTTACAGAAGTCGAAAAAACTTATTGGGAACTGTACTATTCTTACCGAAACCTCGACAACCTGATCGCCGCCAAGGAAGCTTCACGGGAAGTTTGGGAAAAACGGGAACTTCGAAAACAAATCGATCGCCCCGATGACGAAGCCTTGGCTCGGCAGCAGTACTTTAGTTTTCAGGGACAGGTTGACAATGCACTGGCTGGACTCGGTCCTGGACAGGGGCTTTACGGTGCTGAACGAGAACTGCGGCGATTAATTGGATTCAATGCCGCAGCAAGCGAGTTACTTCGTCCAACAACCGACCCCGTGACCGCGAAAGCGGCCTTTGACTGGGACAACCTGCAGATGGGGGCTATGGAAAACAGGGTTGAACTCAGGAAGCAGCAGTGGGTAGTCAAGCAGAGAGAACTTGAATACCTGGCGGCCAAAAACTTGAACCGTTGGCAACTTGATTTTGTTGCCAATTATGGATGGCGGGGCTTCGGAGATGACCTGGCAGGAAGCCGTTCCCGGGCAGAAGGCAGCGCACTGGAGGACTTTTTCTCCGGAGATCTTGATGATTGGAATATGGGGTTTGAATTTGGGGGACCCATTGGCAAACGACAAACCTTCGTCGCTGTCAAGAATGCCGAGCTCAGGCTTTCCAAATCGCGTGCTGTCCTGCGAGAGCAACAGCGGCAAGTTGTCCTTGATCTCAACCGCGCCTTTGTAGAAGTCGATCGCGCTTACACCGCGATTCGAACCCACTACAACTCCCGCGAGGCCATCAAGGATGAACTCCGCCCCAAACAAAAGCGGTTTGAACTGGGTGCCGGCGACGACGACATCTTTTTTCTGCTTGATGCTCAACAACGGGCTGCCAACGTCGAATCCAATTTTGCCCGTTCCATTGTCGATTACAATCTGGCCTTGTTGAACATTTCCTACGAGAGTGGCACGACCTTGGAACGTTATGGCATTCAATTGGCTGAAGGGCCCTGGTCGGAAAATGCCTATTCCAACGCCACCAACCGCGATTTGCGATTCAGCGAGTAAGACTGCGTCCCTACCCTCCGTTCGCCATCTCCCAACACCGGCTTAATCATTCCTCCCCGCAGGAAATCCGAAACAGCTCACTCAAAACAAAGCGAGGCAAAAAAAAATGCGAGGCAAAAACCTCGCACTCTTTTTCTTTGATTGACTCTGAAGAACTTTATTCAGGGGCAGTTGCAGTTTTGGCTTCGCCACCTGCAGCTGTTGTTTTCTTTTTCCCTTGGTCTTCTCCTTGAGTGTCATCTTTCTCCATTTTCGGAGCTTTTTTTCCAGTCGTATCGGTCTTTTTCGTCGTGTTGTCAGCAGCACCACCGCAGCCCACAATCCCCGTAGAAACGACTAATGCCACAATGGCAAAAAAAGTTAAAATTTTCTTCATCTGTCTCATCCTAAAAAAATCTGGCTCATACTAAAAAACGCACGAGGCACTGGGCCTCGTACGTTCGGAAAATTATTGTTTGACTAAATCAGTCTGCAATTTCAACAGTTTGTTGGTCTCGCATACCAGCAATGTAGTACCAAGGCCACAGATCAATGTTCTCGCCAATAGGTCGCACCGAACCATCGCCCAAAGCAAACTGAGTGATTTGTGGGTGCTCAGAACTGAACATGTACCAAGCCCGGTAATAAGGGTTTTGGTCAGCATTGCTGTCGATTGGACAAGGATAACGGTTTTTCAGACCCCACTTAACAGGCAGTGCACCGCCACCCATCCACGACTGGGAAAAGTTTCGGGTTCGGTTTCCACCAAGGTAGTTTGCGTAACCACCAATGATCTCACCAAATGCAAGCGTGTTACTTGAACCATCCAGAATCGAACCAAAAGTGTGCTTGGTTCGGTTACCGTAAATACCTTCATGAGGTTCGCCAGAGTTTGGAAAAGGGAAGTTACTTTGAACACCCGCAACGCCCATGTAGTTGGTTCGTCCTAGGTTTGCACCCGTGAACGAAGAAGCGGTGAAGTAACCCATAACCAAAGAACCATCAGAGAAGGGGCAGGTCGCCGGGTTGTTTGGCTCTGCACCATTTCGGAATGGCAACATGAAAGCCGAGGTGCCTGAAGTATTCTCGTAGGCATCCGTTGAAGGACAAAGCAACGAATTGATTCGGATCATCGCCAAGTTCCATACATCATTGTGACTCCACCATGTCGAGTGAGGTCCGCCTTTTGATGCGGTTACAGCAAAGTCCAAGCTGAAAAACGTGGAGTCTTGAACTTGATCGTACAAGTTGTTTTGCTCCATGTAAGGAAGCAGGTGAGGAATAGTACCGATGTGCTGAACGGCCCAGAAATCGCCTCCCCACTGGCTGTTTGCAGTACCCAAGTATCCCGGCGGGAACTTCTTTCGGGTATCGTGATAGTTGTGCGATGCCAAAGCAATTTGCTTCAGGTTGTTAGCGCACTGAGTTCGACGTGCTGCTTCACGAGCGGCCTGAACCGCAGGAAGCAAGAGTGCAATCAAAATTCCAATGATTGCAATCACAACCAAAAGTTCCACCAAGGTGAAACCTTGTTTTTTTGCTGCTTTCATAGAGCAACCTCTCTAGAAAAAGAAATAAAATAAATAAGGAAACTCGCTTTTGAGCCCACTGAGATCAAGAGCCAGGGATAGACACTCAGTTTACCAAGATTTTTTTAGCAATGTCAACAAAATCGGTAAAAGCCCGATTTTTCAGGGATTTTTCCGGAAAAACCGCGGCGATTTCAAGCCAAAACCGTCCTGGAATTCGCCATTTCAGAGACCATCCGCCATTTCAGAGACTAAGCATCGAGTCGCTGCTTTACACTTTCAACCGAACAGGCATCTTCGGGTTCTGGAACCTGGTCGGCATCGACGTCAAACCATTCTGGCTTAAACCGAATAAATCCGTGCTGCTGATCCCCTAGCTTGGGATTGTTGGAGTTCTTAATCGCCAGTCGGGCGGTCAAGGCCATTACCGCATCGGCTAAAGCAACCTTTGGACTGCACCGGGGCTGATTTCCCCAGTCTTTAGAGGCAATGCAGTAAGCCCAGTGCTCGATTTGCTCGGCATAACCGCGGCTGACGGGTCCGGAGGTTGCCGCCTGGGCAGGCCCACTGTCACCACTTTGCGTGGTATCCAATACCGCTTCGCCTTTCTTAGCATCCAGTTTCGCACCCACTTTGGTTGAAGTCGAGCTATTTTTGTAAATCAATACGTCTTTTTCCTTTTCAAGAACCAAAGTTCCCTTGGTTCCCATGACTACTTCGCCGTAGCCTCCGTAACCATTGCCATTGATTGAAGAATAAGTCACGACAATTCGTTTATTGGGATCCTGGAATCCATCTGGAATGGGGGTTTTGGGGTTCGGCACATCGTAGACAGGGTCGTTATACCCCACTCGATAACCGGGTTCATAACCGGGGCCCGGGAATTCAAACGTACAATACACGTGATCGTCTGCATCCCGGTCTTTAGGGAAAATGTGCCGCCCGCCTGCTGCATGAACCGTCAACGGTAAAATCTTCTGATTCCCCAGAGCGCTGATAAAAATACTTGCAGCGTCCAGTTGGTGAGAACCCAACTCAGCCATCAATCCACCACCGGTGCGATCCCAGATCCTCCATCGAATCAATTCTTCAAGTGCACTGATGTCATCGGTTCCGTAGCCCGCGTTACCCAGCGTAGACTCGGAAACTCCCCCGTCAGCAATCAACTCCGACCACTGCCGAATTTGCATCAAGGTCTTTTTGTCTGTGGCCTTAGAATTTTTCAAACCTTTTAACTTGTCTGCCAATTGGTCAATCCGTTTTCCACTAGGAAGCACTTCTCCTCCCGGCAACGGCATCGACCAAGAATCTCGACCCGGCAAATTTCCACGGTGCCACTGAGCACGAATATGGTGAATCTCACCCAGCAACCCCCATTTAATCAAATTGATCGCATTGTCATACAAGACACTGTAGTGTCGCTGGTGACCGGTCGCGCAGTAAAGCTTCTTTTCCTCGGAAACCCGCCCCATCCATTTACATTCTGCAATATTGTGAGCCATCAACTTTTCCGTCAAGACATGCTTTCCGGCTTTCATGGCATCAATCGCCACTTTCGCGTGCAGGAACAATGGCAAGGCAATAATCACCGCGTCGATGTCTTTTCTTTTGAGAACTTCACGGTAATCGTACATCTCAACATGGATTTTTTTTCGGGCTTCATCTTCTGACTGGTAGCCGTAAACATCCATCAATCCTTTGCGATGCTTCTTGGCGTTGGCTGATGACCAGTCACCATGAAAAGCTCTAAAGATGCTCGAAGGCCGAATATCACAAATCGCTTTCACCTCGACATAATTCGGGTTCAAGGCACCGATGAGCACATTCCCTTCATCACCGGTGCCAATCACGGCCACGCGAACCGGGTTAGCCGGCCGACCATAATTGAAATAAAGTGCGCCAACTCCAGCCGCAGTAACCCCCCCTGCCGCAATGACTTGCTTCAAAAATCCCCGCCGATGCCGATGGTAAGTTTGTCGATCATAATCGGTCAAAACGTCGTAATAATTGCTTCGCCCAACTTCGCGTTCATCAGGAGTAAGGTTCATTAGACCAAGTCCTCTGTTTCAGGTTTAATAATTCGTTTCAAGCCGCTGTGAACAAAATAGTCCAAGCCGGCATACCGGCCCGCGCAAGTAGCAAAAATCACAAACGCGGCAAACATTTCAATAAGATAGAGTATCGTAGTTGGCACCGCTGCCTCGCCCAATATCGCAGGCTGGGTCATCAAAACCGACACCAAGAAACAACCTGCGGCCAAGGAAGCCAGCCGGGTAAACAGTCCCAGAATCAACAGCCCACCCACCGTCATGTCGAAATAAGGAATGATTCGATTAATTAGTGCAATCGATCCGGATTCAGAAGGTTTTACCAATCTCAATTCTTGCGTCCGAGAGCTGTCCAAGGGGACCATACTCAATAATTCAAATTCAAAACCCTCCCACAGTCCATCAATGGTAGCCAGCCAACCATTGGCAGCTGACGACCGTTCGGACCCAATGGTTTTAACCTGGTCTCGTAACAAAGGTACCTTGTTTGCAGCTTTTTTCATTCGGCTTTTGCGATAACTCTCCTGAGAGGATTCGCTCGCCGTATCGGCGTTGGTCATGTCATAGTCGCGGCGAAATCCATCCAAACGCTCTGCGCCTAGGAAGTAATAGTTAATCTCTTCCTCATTGACCGCCAAGAAATATTCGAGCCGTTCAGCAAATTCCTGCAAAACCCGATTGGCCTCGCCGCTCTGGCGAGATTTGCGAATCGCCAAAATGATTTTTTCATCTCGCTGGTAAAGCGTCTTCTCCACCAGATAATCTTCCGAATCCGAACTGAGTTTTTCGATTCTGGACTTGGTTTCTTCCCGACGTTTCAGGAGGCGTTTCTCTTCCTTAATCAACTCTTCGACAATGTAGTTCTTATAGGTCTTCCAGATCTCCAACGTCTTCTGGGAATTGATCTTGTTAACTCCTCCCTGTGTCGAATCATAGCAAAGCCTGATTTTCCCGTCGTAATCGGGAACCATCGAATGAAATAACGGTGCAAAGGGACCACTGGCGTACTTCAAGAATCCAGTCGAGTCAAAACCGCCTTGGCGGTATTTTTGATGACCTTGGTCGAAAAAATGAAATCCGACAGCAATCCGAAGTGCCGCCAGAAACAAAAACGCTGAAACGATATGAAATTTATTAAGTTGAACCAACGAGCTTGCCTGTTGGGTAGAAATACTTGTGGGATGCCCCAGGGTGGCATTGTTTACCACAGCGCCAATGCCTCGTTGCCGCGGACCCCCGAAAACAACCTGGAAAACCAATCACCCCATTATGCTCCATGAACCAGAAATTTCAAAGTCACACGGCCATTACAACGAGCAGGCAAACATCCTTACCGGCGTTTTTGCCTTAATTCTCGCGACATTTTTGCCCACTCCAGCGATCTGCCCTCTTTTGGAAATCAGGTTTTTTTCCAGACACCTCTTGTCGATTGAGAGCCGGTCTCTCTGAGATCGCATCCACAATTAACGACCTCCTGTCCGGAATCGCTTTGTGGCAACCCGCCTTTTCGTTTGTAATGCGGGATTCGCTATCAAGTTGACTCAGCTTTGAACGACTATGCTCGAGTCATAAAGTTCAAAATCCGGTGCTTCAAGAGCCTTCAAGGTGCGATTTAAACGTGGACCTCAAATGCCAGCCAACAAAAAGCAAAGCCAGTGCACCGCTGACGAGTCAAATCCGCTAAATTGTTGCTCTTTCTAATGCTATTCATTAATGCCATTCACAACACCCATTCTTCGGGATCTTGCAATTCAGGCATTTTCCGTCGCGATGATCGGAGGGACGGGGCACTCCATGGACTCGGCAAAAGCTCGAAAAAGTTCCGCCTCGTCAATCGTTACTTTCCCATCAGAAGCAACGGCCGTTGCAGCTGCATGAAGAATCTGTTTTTTGATCGCAGGAGTCGATTGACTGGACTTCTCCAGCGCTTGATCTAGCACCTGGACATTGCATTGATCTTTGGGAATCAATTCAAAGGGCACACTTTCTCCAAACGATTTTGCCGCCTGTCTGAACGCATCCACCGATTGATTTTCGTCAACGTGTCCCGCGTGAACCAGGATGGACAGAATTAACTCAATGTCTTTCTTGAGTTGATGAATGTTCCCATACTTGGATTGGGTGGGTGGGCGGAAGCCAAACCTTCGATCCAAGTGGGTCAGCAACAGGTGTTGCAAGATGAATTCAAACAAATCTATTTTCTGGTCA
>JAZABE010000482.1:0-12001 GCA_036137535.1 Planctomycetota bacterium
AACATCGGATTTTGGGGACACGTCGATGACCAGACTCGTTGGAAATTAACCGTTGATCAACCAAGGCGATACGATGTTTATCTAAACTACGCCTGCCCAGAAAACATTGCAGGCAACAGCTATGAACTGCGGATTGGCGGTCAATCAATCAAGAATAAAACCACCAGCAGCGGAACCTGGGACGACTACCTCAGGCAAAAGATTGGTTTTGTCGAATTGGGCAAAGGTCAAACCGCGGCAACCTTTTCGGCTGCCGGTCCGCTGCAGGGATTTTTGCTCGACTTGAAGTCGATCGAACTGGTTCCCGCCAAGCCCAAAAGTGAAAAGGGAAAATAATGGGAAGGAGAAGTAATCTGAAGCCAGCCATATCCCTCATCCCCTTGGTTCTTTTCGTCCTAGTCAAACATTGCAGCGGTACTGATTATTACATCGATTCGGTCAATGGCTCAGATCACAATGACGGTCTCTCGATCCGCAAGCCTTGGAAGTCGCATAAAAAAGCGGAGTCAGCATCACTGGCGGCGGGAGATGTAGTCCACTTCAAGAAGGGATCTGCCTTCTCTGGCAGTATTCGGATTAATGAATCTGGCACAGCAGCCAAGCCGATACGGCTGACTTCCTACGGGACGGGCGAGTTGCCTAAGTTTACCAATCCCACTACCCGTGATGCCAGCGGCAACGCGATTATCCTTGGCGGCGACTACATCATTGTAGAAAACCTGCATTTTCACGATACGCCGGGGGAGCACGTATCGGGGTTGATCATCATGACGAGACTGGCCGCGCTCCGTATCGCTCGCGGAGCGGATCATTGCATTATCCGAAACAATGAATTCATCAAGACCGGCCAGGGCATCATGTCAGCTGGCGAGCACACCTTGATAACAGGAAATTATCTGGATGGACCGAGTTATGCACTGTGGCGAACTTCAAAAAGCAGCTGGGGCCCGATGGGGATACACTTAAATATCGGAAACCAGGAAGTGTCATACAACACCATTAAGAACTTTGGGACCAAAGACAGCCCATGGGGCTCAGACGGAGGCGCTATCGAAATAGATTGCGGTAGATATCATAAGAAAAATATCTACATTCACCATAACTATTCGGAAGGCAATGCTGGATTCATTGAATCCAGCTGGGACTACGATTGGCCACGATATCGACAGGAAATCTACAACTGGAGAGTGTCCTTCAATGTGTGCTACGATGGCCAATCATGGCTGTTCATGTTAGCACCCTGCACTGGCATCTATTTCGATAACAATACGATAGCCAGATACAATGGGTTCGGGAGGTCCCAAAATGCCTGTGCCCGTATTGATGTTCGGGGCGGGACGCCTGTTGGTAAACCTTCGGGGGCCCATTTTAGGAACAATCTGTTTATCTATTCGTCCTCTCCTTATACCGGTAATCGCTCTGGCGGCGCCCTGAAAACAGCCAACTGGTACTCAAAGTATAAATCCCCCGGCACTAAGTATAAGGGTGACAGCAACCAGGCAGGCAGCGGCGATCCGGGCCTTGTCGATCTTGAGAAACAAGATTATCACCTCAGAGTAGATAGCCCATTACGTGGTAAAGCAATCAACCTAAGCGAGTTCTATAAATCGGACTTCGACGGTCGTCCATTACCGAAGACCGGCAACTGGGATATCGGTGCGATTCAATACAACGCGACCAAGCCGACCAAAGCATTGCAGCCGAAACGGCGACGTCCTGATCCTTGAACTCGCTTCTCCTAAACGATCATCTCAGGTAAATCATCAATCATGGTGATTTTGGATTCGTTCCTGATGAGATCCACTTTGTCCAAATAGAGAATCTGCTGTTTGACGCCGATATCAAATTCAAGACGGACATCCATTTTAGTTTCAGCATTATGAGTGTAAATCTTTGTGTAGGTCCGCGGCTCTTTACCAATTTCCAGCCAACCGTCATCGACTTCAGCGCTGTCGTAAAGGGAACTCATGTTGTTGGCATCCTTCAGTCTAACGTTGATGAGCCCCGCTCGATCTTCACTGGCGGCGATGAAACTGACTTTACAGGTTTGACCCTTGATCCGGTGCAGTAAGGTTCTGTCAGGGGCCCCCATTTTTGAGCACGTAGTGAATCTGTATCCCCTGTTTGGCTTCCACCTTAACCGAGTTATTCTCCCTGTGGTCAGGAGAATCCGATTGTTTGTAGGCTACCTCTAGGTTTTTATCGTTAATCCACTTCACTTCAATCTCGCTGAAAGATTTCCACGTCTTGAACTTGCCCAAAAGGCCGTCTCGTTGATCAAGTTGCTCGCCCGCTTTACGCAAACTGACATTCGCATAAAAGTAGCCAGCGGCACCTCCGCCGGAACAGAAAAAACACGTGGCAACGAATTGACCATTCGGCGATTTCTCTTCACTAATAATTTCGATTTGATCGGTGCTAGGCCCTTTGTCAGGATCAGTACACCCCAACGGAAGTAGGGAAAGCACCAGTATCAATCTCAACACAGAAGTCTTCTCTTGGTAACCCATTTTTATCGTTGACTAATATGATCTGCAGGCAGCAGGGCGCGAACTGAAGCATGAGCATCCAGTTGGCCAGAGACTGGCTCATAGTTGCCGTCTTTGCGTTTTTTTAAAAAAAGCAGATACTCAGGCTGACTAATTTTTCTTAGCCCCTTACTCTGTACCGACAATTTGCCTTTCTTATTGGCCATTTGCTTGAGCTCGATAAGCACCGGTTCTCTCAAAAAAGTAACTAAGCGGGGACCGTCGTTGTAACGCACAGCACCTTTCTGGTAACAGAAATGATTGACCCAAATGCAAAGGGGAAGAGACTCACCTTTAAGAATTGAACTCTCTGAGAAGGCGGTCGAAACTGCTTTAAACCGCTCCTGATCGTATTTCTTTTCAGTCCATTTTTCGTCGACGTCACGCCATCCCTGGACAGCTCCAATCATTACCACGTCCGATTCCTTAAAAAGGCGATCGTATGGCCAGTCTTCCACTTTCTGTGAAAAAACTGCCGTCGACATCAATAGAATGCAGACTAAGGTCAAGCTAAAATTTGGTTTTAAGTGATTCATTTTTTTGTCTATTTTTCGAGTTCACATCGCTTTCCTATCCCGATCGTCGACGCAGCCAAACTCATTCTAATCAGCATGTGTCATTTGATCACTCCGCAAACACCAGCCTATTTAAACGAGAACCCAGACTTTCGTTATTGAGAGAATCCGATCTCAAGCACCGCTCTATCTTTTCAACGGCAAACCAACGGTTTCAAGAATCCCGATCCCTAGACTCAAAGGACTCTGAATCAGAGGTCATGGGTTCAGAGGGTACTCAGAGGTCATTATTGCGAACCTCTTTCAGTTTATTGGCCATCCGCTCTTTAAATCGAGTGATGATTTTTTGGTGGCCCGGGTCTCTGGCAAGACTAGTGTACTGGTACGGGTCTTTTTTCACGTTGTAGAGTTCGATTCCTTTTTCCGCCTTTTCACCGTACTGGATGTAAGCCCAATTTTCGTCTCGCAACAGAAATCCCTTGCGAGCCGGCGCCACGCAAAAGGCAGCGTCACGGACCGAGTGAAGCGGGTCAGCCAGCATCTTGGAAATGTCTTTTCCCTGGAGACGTTTCTGCGTTTCCAATCCGCACAAGCTAGCCAAGGTGGGATAAAGGTCGAGCAGTTCCACGAAGGAATGACAAACAGCAGGCTTTTTGCCCGGGGCGCTGATGATCAGAGGAACCTGGCTGGATTCATCATGTAAACTGACCTTGGCCCAGAAGTCATGCTCACCCAGATGGTAACCATGGTCGCTGGTGAAAATAACAATCGTCTTTTCCCGCAACCCAGCCTCATCAAGGGCGGACAGCACCTTGCCGACTTGGGCGTCCATATAGGCAACGGAAGCATAATAGCCACCGACAGATTTTTTTTGGCGGCGGATATCCATCTTCATGTTTTCGCTGGTGCAGTAGTTGATGCCAGCCTTGGGGATATCATCCCAGTCACCCTTGATCTTGGGGGGCAAAACCATCTTGCTATAAGGTTTAAAGGGCGGGTAATAGGATCGTGGTGCGACAAAGGGAACGTGCGGACGTACAAAGCCGACTCCCAACCAAAACGGCTTCTCTTTGTGACGGCGAATCAGTTCTACCGCTTTCTTAGCGGTTTTACCGTCGGAGTGCACGAGATCATCTCCGTCGGCTTCCACCACTACAAAGGTGTTGCCCCCTACGGCCGGTTTTTTCCCGTCAGGATTGTTCTGGAGGGTTTCCCCGTCGCCTACGGCTCTCCACTCGGGACCCTTGCTGTTAAAACGTTCCGTCCACGAGGCCTCATCATCCGCCCCATTGCTGCCTTGCTCGATACCAATGGGTACACCCATATGATAAATCTTGCTTACCCTTGCCGCATAGTAACCGTTGTTCTTGAAGTGTTGGGACCAAGTGGCTCGATCGCCAATCTGCGGTCGAGGGCTTTTATACCCCAACACCCCGGTCGCATGGGGATAATAACCGGACATGAAACTGGCCCGCGATGGGCCACAATAAGTCCCTTGGCAGTAAGCCCGGGTAAAACGCGTACCCCGCGCAGCCAAACCGTCGATATTCGGTGTCTTGCACACCTGGTTTCCGTAACAGGACAAAGCGGTTGACGTGAGATCATCTGAGACAATGAAAAGCACGTTGTATTTTTCCTGCGCAGCAGAAACAGAACTCAAAAAAACGGTTAACGCGAGGCCAAGTAGAATTCTCATCAGGGATTTATTTGATTCAGAGATTGATTGTTTAACGAATGACTTTGATGAATAGATTCTACAGATAAACCATTCAAGCAATCCAGAGCACAGCGTGGACCTTATCCCCTAAATAATAACGTGAAGTGCAGGGGTCCACTCAGAGACATTAGACCGTTCAAATCTCGGTTTCCGGGGGTCTTCCTTTCCCTGAATCGATGTATTTCGCTCGATTTTTTGTGTAACTCTCGGATGCCGGAAGGGGGTCGTCGTTTCCGCTTTGAGTTGCCTCGAAAATTCTTTTTAAAAAAGGGCGGCACCATCCACAACCGGTACCCGCGCCACCACATTGGCTGATTTGCGAAGCCACGTGGGGCTTGGTGATTCGCACGAAGTTCACCACTTTCCGTTTGGAAATATGAAAGCACAAACATAACTCGTCATCCATTTCCATTGTTCATCCCGCGATGTTAAATTCGCGGCCTCTTGTCGATTCCTCGATAAACGTCCAGCAAAATTCACACGTCCAAATCTTGGATGCGGCGCCCGTTGAGAAATTTTCCAATGAACGTTCGGCCAACCACCCAAACGTATGAATAGTACAGCAACAGCGAAACAGCGAACAGTTGGATTAAAATTTCAGCAACAGATCCCAAGTCGATAGTCACCAAATACAACTGGAAGGCAAACATGACAGGAAGATGAATCAGGTATTGCCAGTAAGCCGTTTCCGAAACCCGTCTTATAGTTCGGTTGGGCAAAGTAAAGTGTCTTGCAAACCAACCGGTCAATCCGAACACCGCCGACCAGGTCAAGACAGAATAACTCAGCAATGCCGGGAGCTTCCAAGATTCCCTGGCTGGGATTCCTGCCGGGTTGGGACCGAACGATTGAAAAAAAAGTGCGATCGGGAGCACCAACAAACCAACTAACAGGTAACGGAGACTTTGCTTTTTGATCATGTTGAGAATGTCCTGGTTGTGATACAAAACCATTCCCACGACAAAAAATAGCAAGTAGTAACAAACCAATACTGGGTTAGGGATGATTGAGTAAGGCGTATCGACTTGCCAGAGCACCATTGGCCACATGCAAACCGTAGTACCGATCGTTAACCACAAGAGTCCAAAACGGTGAGAAAGGACCCGGCTGGCAAACGATCTGAGTGGCTGGAGCAACTGAACTCCCATTGCAAACCAGCGCAACATCAGCACACAACCGTAGATCAGGATCAGGTAATACAGAAACCAGAGGTGATAGAGAAAAATCTCTTTCAAGAATTTTCCACTCTGGAAGAATTCTCCCAAGCTAGTTTGGTAAACACGGGTATCCATAATCAAAGAACCGATCTGAACATAACCGGCATTTTCGCGCATGGAGTAACCGATGATCATCATAGCCTGCATTACGGGAACTAAAACGACCAAGGAAATTAGAAACGGAATAACGATTCGCTGAAAACGGTTCCGGACAAATCCCCAAATCCCACGTTTTTCAATCAGCAATGATGCAAAAAAACCGGCAAGCAGAAAAAAAACCTGCAACCGAAATGCATGAATTGTTACCACTAAAACCGTGTAGCCAATGTGTCGCTCTGAATCCAGAGCTGGCCAGAGCTGTAAACCGGGGGAAAGGTAAGGCATGACCGCATGGATCAGAATACCCAACAACAGGGCTAATCCACGCAAAGTGTCAAAACCAGGAATCCGACTCGTTTCAGACATCATCGCCCTCGAAAAACTGGCCGCACCGTCCACGAATAGGGAGAGCCGAAACAGGGTGATTCAAGAACCGCCAGAAACCCAACCAACCCCGTACAAACAAAGCGAAACAGCCTGCAAAGAAACCAGATACCCTGTGGAAAAATCCAATCAGTCCCACCACCAATTTTCTGCTGTTGGTTTCGCGATTTTCCGGTCGATTTTCAGTTTGCCGTAGGTATCCTTTTTGATCATCTCTCTGGATTGAATCAACTTTTCGACATCGACAGAAACTCCACCGCTGATTCCTACGATCAATTGGGTCTTGATCGTTCTTCCGTTTTCTCGAACATCGATCTCCCGATAGTTCATTACCGATTTCACTTCACGGGGTATGGAACCTTTTCGGGATAGATAAGTCTGTTGAGAATTCTTTTCCGGTCCAAAATACGTCATGTTCCATTTGCAGATCTTGTCGATTCCCTGTGAACGGATCAGGTTGGACACCATTGCTAGGTCAAAAACATTCTTTAACTGGGCATAAATGGGATAACGTTTTGCCATGGCAGGAAAATGCTTGGTAAAGCCGCGTGCGAATTCAGCGGCAGGCCCTTCTGACTTACCGGTCTGAAACCGCTCTCCTTTTTGATTCAAAAGTTCTTTCTCACTGACCACTTTGACCCCCTGACCGTGTAACTGATACGCATCCTTGTCTTCGGTTACAGAGATGTTGTCGTAATTCAGCATGAATTCCAACCGCATGACATCTGTCGGAGGCACATTCCCATCTGCGTCGAGGCTGACTTTACTCAAAAAACTTTCAACTCCCGGTACACTTTTTTCGAGCCCCACTCCAACCAATTTCATCCGGTAGTCCGCCTCGACGATCACCCGGGCGACCACCGATTGGGGATCTATTCCATCCACGGTGATATCCTGAAAGCCAAGTGCATTTTGCAGACCCTCTCGCCACCTCTTGCCCTTGAGGTCAGACGTGGAGGCAAACTGCTGAGTGGCAATTAAATTGGCTTGCCGAGGATCTATCGAGCAACCAAATTTCCCATTGAATTCAATGGCATTTCGCAAACAGACCACAAGATCATCCAGCCGAAACAAGGGTCGACCTGTCTTGATATTTACTGCAACGCCTTCGACATCGGTTCTCCAATCACCGCCCGGACCAGCGATAACAATGTCTCCCGATTCTGGATAGACCAGCAAATATTTGATTTCGTAAATCCCTGCCAATCGCTCCATAACTTCCGAGGGAGATTTTCCGGCAGCTGCCAGAATTTGACATTTCTTTTCCAGGCGATTCAGAGAAATTTTTCGCAGCTCCGAATCCTTGAAAACATTCAGGTTAGTAGATTTCCGCGAAGATTCCTTGAGAATATCTTTGAGGATTCCCTGCTTGATGGAGTAATCTACTTTTTGCAGTACGCCCTCCGCATCAACCGTTACCCCCGCGCGGAACTCATTGATCGTTCCAGGCCCCCCGTTTGTATCCATCCAGCTTTGCGGATCAATTGTATTTTGGATCAATTCGATCAATGGGTCGAAGTCAGCCATCGCCGCTCCTCCCCCAGCACCATTAGCCGTTCGTCGGTTACCTTCCCTATTGGCCTCCCAATCCAACCCTTCACCAAGCTTCGATCCAAAGCCAGATCTTTTGAATTGGTCGAGCGATGCACTTCTGGCGATATCACTTCCCATCCTTGCGATCGTAGATAGCGACTGGGTTGTCAGCCCGTTTTTTTGCTGGGCTCGGGCAATTTCAGCAAGAATACGATCTTTTTCCTGATCGCTTTCAGCGGTTTTCACCAGGTTGTTCGCAGCTGAAAATTCACCAGTTTTTAGATAAGATTCAAGCTGTTTATGGTTAGGAACGGAAAATTGTCCGACACAAACGGAGCTGAAAAAAAAGAATGAGGTAAAAAACAAAAATTCGGATTTGAAAACGTAACGCATAGTTTTCCTCGGTTCCCAAAGAGCCCCCGAAATTTCGATTGACAGGTAGAACCGCTAACGCAATCCCTCCCCCTCCAATCGCTGAAATCATTCTGGCAAGAGACTTCAACTGTTCTTAGCGTCGCACATTATGCCTGTTTTTGTCAAGGAAAAAGCGATACTGGCCATCGGAAACCCGAACTTTTCTCCTGTAACCTGGGGTCTATCCCGATTATTCTTGATTGACCGAAAGCGGGGAGTCGTTGACAGTATTTTTACATCTTCTAAGATTCAACTTCCATTTTCCCCCCTTGCAGACACTGCCAAAATACTGCGTGCCCGGGCACGGTTTCATAAAGCAACTTAACCATGATTAATACGCTTTATTTACCTGAACTTCGTGAGATGTTGTCCGAAGGCAACGTTTACGAATTGCAAGAATTCTGCGAAGCGCTACATCCGGCACGCACCGCCGAGTTCATGGAAGGCTTGGCCCCGGCAGAAACCTGGGAAGTGTTGCTACATGCCGAGCCGTTCACTCGGGTCGAGATTTTCCGATACCTGGAAACCGAAAAACAGATCGCGATCATTTCAGAACAAGATCGTGATGAAATCGCCCGTCTCCTTGCGGAACTTGCACCTGATGATCGAGTCGATATTCTGGCCGAAATCGATAGCCAAATCGTAGATGATCTTCTGCCACGTTTGCCAGCCGAGGAACGTCGTGACATCATGCGGCTTAGCCAGTTCCCAGAGGGAACTGCAGGGGCTGTGATGACCACAGAAGTCGCAAAGCTCAAAGAAACACTCACCGTCAAAGAAGCGCTCGACGAAATTGGTCGCCAGGCTGAAGGGCTAGAAACGATCTACTACATCTACGTCGTTGACGATGATGATCATTTACGTGGCTTGGTTTCAGCAAGGCAACTGGTAACGGGGATGAAGCATCCAGATACCAAATTGGCCGATTTGATGGAAACCGAACTGGTCACTGCCGCATTGATGGAGGACCAAGAGGACGTAGCCAACAATGTTGCCAAGCTTGATTTGTTGGCGATCCCGGTTGTTGATGATGAACATCGAATGGTCGGAATCATTACCCATGATGATATTATCGACGTCATGCGGGAAGAAGCAACTGAAGATGCTCACCGCATCGCGGCTGTCAACCCGCTGGATGACTCTTATTTAAAAACACGGCTGCTCACGCTGTGCTGGAAAAGAGGAATCTGGCTAATGATTCTCTTTGGTTTTGCATTATTTACTGCTTTTGCGCTCCAGTGGTACGACCACCAATTGGACCAATGGAAATGGTTGGTACTATTCATTCCGCTGATTATTTCGAGCGGTGGAAATTCTGGAAGCCAGTCTGCTACCCTGATCATTACCGCGATTTCTTTAAACCAGATTACGCTCAGAGACTGGGCAAAAGTCGTCTGGCGTGAAGTTTTGCTGGGACTCATGCTCGGTGGAATTCTAGCCCTGCTTGGATTTGCAGCTGCCTTACCGTTCAGTCCATCTATAGTTGATGCATTGGTGTTACCGATCACGGTATTGTTGGTGGTGGTCTCGGGAACGCTGACGGGATCTATCCTACCACTTCTTTTCAAAAAAATCGGTCTCGATCCCGCGATGATGAGCAACCCGTTTGTTGCTGGAATAATCGACGTCGTGGGGATTGTAATTTACATGAATGTAGCCCTCTGCTTGCTCAGCTAGAGGTGTCTGATTTGTGCGATTGACTCCCAAAAGCAACATTCACATCGATTGTCGACCCGAATGCCGGCCGTCAACATCACCTTAAACGGCGCAAACGAAAACTCAGTTCCTCGAGGATTTTCCATCCAAAAGAACCGTTTCGATTTCCTGGACCGCCACCGTCAGTGACTGTCTCGACATCTGAAAGTTCATATGCTCGGAGATTTCTGGTTGAATTTCCTCAAATAATTTGCTGGCACGCTTGAGTCGCTTCAGCTTTTTCTTGGCCATTTTCAAGTACTTGGAAACATCTTGTTCCTGAATTGCCGGCCCCAGAGCCAGCATGAAATCATAAAGATCACGGTGGACCTCACAGAGTTCTTCGTCTTCTTCTGCCTCTTCACTGTGCTTCAAGAATGTGCGGACAACCCACACGTGTGAACACAATTCGTCAATCCTCTTCATTTTACATTCGTCAGTCATTTTTACCCTGCAACCCTCAACACTCCTGTCTTGTTCTGTCTTGGTAGTAGCGTCCTACTCTACTGCTCTGGACGTTTTTTTCGTTTCGTCATCTCCGCAATATTATTTAACTGCTCCCGAACGTCTTCTCTCGGCAGAGTGTGAATCCTAATAAACATCCCAAGCAGTTTTTTGTCGGTCACGGACTTGTCAAAAGCGCCTGCCACTTCATCTTCAATCGCTGCTAACCATGCAGGAACCTTGATCCCTGAGCCCTCAGGATTTCGCAGCAATTGCCCTGCATCCTGTTGCAATAATTCAAATGATTTCTGCGATTTTGGATGGTCCCGCGCAATCGCTGGTGCAACCAGTGATTTCATCCGGTCGATCTGCATCGGTTTGACAAATTTTTCCTGGATGCGGTTGGCAATACTCGGCATTCGCATGGCGTAACGTCGTTGAAGTCGTTCAAGGTACTTCACAAATTTCGAAGCTTTTTTGTGGATTCGATCCACCAGTGATCTTCGCCAGCGACGGGCCACCTGTTCTTTTCCAGCATTGACCAGATTTTCATGGGCCCAAAGAACGGGGCGCAAATGCCAAGAAATTCGATCGTAGCCAATCTTCAGTCTTAAAAAGTCGATCAACATGTACAGCAAATCACCTTGATCCGACTGGGTCGTCGTACTGTTGTAATCCTGATACTCCAGGTGATTTTCTAACATTGCTTCCAGAATCAAGGAAAGATAGGCCGTTGCATCTTCCATCGAAATCTGGCTCCCGAGTTCGCGAAATAATTTCCAGTCGTACTGGTCATTTTCAAGCGACAAGGTTAACCAATTTTCAATTCCCTGATGAAGAATTCCACGAATATTTGCAAAATTGAGAAACCGTTGCGTGAAGATATCGTGACCATAGTCTTTGATAAATTGGACAAGATCTTTCCAAGGACCTTTGCTGTGAACTTTCTCCAAAATACTCAGACGAAGCGTGCGACTGTGCTTCAACCAAATGATCAGACTCGATTCAGTAAACCGTTCCAACCAGCGAAACAACAACTGGCGTTGATCCGCCGTTGAATCATCATTTTCAGCAGAGTGAATCAGACAGTCGACAACCGCTCGAAAACCGATTTCAAACAAATCGTCAAATTCGGTCACCGCTCCATTGCCAACCGGATGGGACCGTTCCATCGATCTGGCCACATTGAGCAAACGAAACGTTTGTTCAATCAATCCAAAACGCGGAAGTATTTCCAATAGTTTCCTGATAAACAATTGGCGACTTTTGACCAATTCAATTTTGGAAGGAGCCCCGTTTCGAGAAATAGGCACATACAAAAGCGGCTGCGACTTCAGGTGCTCAATCAGCAGACCAACCTGGTCTTTGAGTTGCCCTCGATTGTTGGCAAAAATGGCAGCAAAAACATCCGCCATGAGAATCTCTGGAGAATCAAGCTCCTCGTTTATCACTGAA
>JAZABE010000483.1:0-2561 GCA_036137535.1 Planctomycetota bacterium
AAATAGTTTAATTTCGCGGCAACGCCCTCACGCAACTGGATTTTGTCCGGGGTTAGTACGCCTAGAAAAGCGATGTTGTGGATTTTAACCGGTTGGCTTACAAACCCAAACACGACGAGTGGGTCCAAGCGAAAGAAGTAAGATTTGCCGGCTCTCAGGGAATCGTGATTCAATCACCGGGCCCAATGGGTTTTTGTTTTTTTTTGACGACTCGTCGGATCGGTCTCTGGTAAAGATTCGATCGACCACGTTTTCCCTTGAGCCGAACGGCCCCTGTTTCCCGAAGGCAGTAGGCAATGCGTTGGGCTTCTTCCCGCGTGGCATTCATTGCGTCCGCCAGTTCATTTGAATCGAATTCCCGGGGGATTTTTTCAAAAGGTAACCAGCTAAACAAATCCGTTGCGTGATTGATAGTGGAGCGATCGACAATTTCAATTAATTCCAAGTCTTGGACTTGGAAATCGGATTCACGCTTTCGCCTTCGCCGGCCGTGTCCGGGGTACCGGATTTCACGAATGTCTACCAGTAGAAATTCCATAGTGAGGTTAGGTGAAGGGAAAACATCAGTGAAATAGACAAGTTCCTCAAAGACAGATAACCAATTTCCTTGCTTGGGGCTTTTTCGGCTGGACAAGGGGTTGCCACCTTTTCGGTCAAGTTTGACCAATTGTTTTCGGCGAATAATTGGTTTGACAACTAATAGCTGGTTGCCGGCAAGCAAGTGCTGGCACTTTTGTTTGATAGCTGAAAGGGAGCTGTGCTGGATTTCCACGAGTGTCCCATCGGGGGAGACGACGTCAATTCGATATTCGCCGAAAACGACTTCCTGCCGTGAATTTTCGCAGCAGTAAATTGACTTCAATTCTTTATGGAGGGAATGTTCCATAAGGGGTTAAAACCAGGATTTGCTTTGTGATTGAGTTTCAAATTGAACATCGGGCGATTCAAAAGGAATATTCTGAAATTCAGTTCGACAAAAACGATTGACAAGCTGAACGGAAATTATGTAAAAGTTTTCAGCTTTGACTAAAGTTTTCGTTGCTGGAGTCGGAGCGGTGAAATGGTTTGCTCCGGAAACATCAAAATGTCTACCAAAAGGGATCGATTGAAAATAGACTCGCTGGTCCGGGAAATGAAGATCGGTTTGCTTGGGTCGCCCTATGATTGGAATGATGTGGATTTCGATCGGTGGAAGAAAGCAGGAATTGAACTGTGCCTGATTGGTTTGCCAGGCACAATTGACGCGAATCAACAGGATTTGCTGGTTCAGCAAGAAAGCGGTGTCCAGCCATCTGACTCCATCATGATCACGCAAAATCAACACAGTGTGTTGGATTGTGATGTTACGCCTAGCCAATTGAGTTGGATTAATCCAGATGTGACTTACACCTGTTTTCAGGAATGCGTGGATTCGTTAAACCAAAAGTTGCTTGAGCACTTGAAAAGACAGGAGGACAAGTATGTCGGAACGGATGCCGTCATTGCCACCTATGGGGCAGAGGTGATTCGGGCTGGCTCGCTTTTGTGCAAGCCGCAAATTCACATTGAAAATGAAGCTCTGGGGTACTTGGTTGAAGTTCCATGGCGAAATTGCCAGGAACTGGAATACGTCATTTCGCGAATGGTCTTTTATTTGGAGGGTGACGTCCTCCGTAAACCTTACGTTCAGGAATTCGTTTACGAGTTGGGAACTTCGATTCGGGGCATCAGCAATTCCAGTGTTGCGGATTCGATTATTCAGTCATTTACCTACGATGTTTTGAATCGGTTTGATTTTCAAACCACGTCTCAACTCTTGAAGGTCCAATTGGATCAATTCAGATTCTACAATCCGTTCGTGCATAAATCGGTTTCAAACTCGATTCGAAAAGACGCCGCGTGAAATGGGTGGAGGTGATTTAGTGCGTTTAGCTGCAGTTTTAACCGGAATCACGTTGGTGATTGTGTTGGCCTGCTCGACACCGTATTGGAAATCACCGGAGGCGGATGATGAAAGGGTTTTTTTGCATGACGGCCGTCAGTTTCAAAAAAAACAAATCGATTACCTTTTGGCGAAGTTTGCTGAAGAGGGGATGACAGGTGTAACTGCTTCGAAGGGGAAAATATCGGTCCTGAAGAAGTTTAAGTCCAAGTGCAATGAAGTGATCCGAAGTTCAGAGTTTGCAAAGCTTTCCGGGGCCTCTGAAAGTCAGGCTGGTATGTTGGCGCGATCGTTCATGTCGCCTACCGACAAGGAAAATCTTGAAGAGACCAAAAAACTAAATACCCTGAAGTCCATATTAGTGCAGATTTCTGGAATCCGCGATGCGATCATTGTTTATGACAAGATCAAGGCAACGAGTTTCAAACGGCAAATGATCCATTCCGCAGTGGTGACGCTTTGGGCTAAAGAAGGCCATGTCATAGAACAGCTTCATGCCGCAACGGCACGGCAAATCGTGAAAGGTTCATTTGCCGGCATGAATGAAGACGATGTCCTCGTGGTGGATGGTGACACTGGTTTAACCTTCAGTTCCAAAGAGGAATCCAATCTTGATAAAGTCATTGTTAAAAACCAGATT
>JAZABE010000484.1:0-3127 GCA_036137535.1 Planctomycetota bacterium
CAAAAGAAACTGTCCCCCAACAGCGTGTGTCGGAAAAAAGGGATCGCCGCCCCATAGCAATCGATCAACCCCTCCAAGGTTTTGGGATACCATGCAATCCAGGCGCTGTAGTTGGTCACCAAGAAGAACAGGAACGAACCACCCAAAGAAAATCCAAGTGCAGACAAAATCGGAATGCTCTCGCTGGAATCTGTTTGCAAGAATTTTTTACCAATCAGCGAGGGCAGCAAGAAACAGGCATAGACCGAAAGCATCACCGGCCCGCTTTCGTAGCCACCCAACTGTAAGTTACTAATCGCCAGAACACTAATGGGCACCAATGCCGCAACCAACCAGTTCCTGAAAAGGAACCCGGAAAACAACGACAACGCTGCAACCGGCGCAAAATTTGGAATATCGCGACAAAGCAGCCGCAACCCTACACCACAGGCAACCAATAAAAAAAAGAAAGTGGTTTTAAAACGGTCAGACATCTTCAAATCATTTTAACAGAAGGCGGACAGGCAATTCAGTTACTTGAGGGTGAGGGTTTGTATTTTCCATAAGTCCAGGTCACCTCATCACCTGCCTTAAGCTTGGTCACACCAAAGCTTTTTTTCCCAAGATTATTGTTCACGCGAAAGATCCAATTGTCACCCCGGGCCCCTTTGTTTTTGACACCATCGATGGACATCAGGAAAGCGGTTGACTGGTTGCCTCGATAAGTGAATGTTACTTGCTTCTTTTGTTTCGTGTATTCCATCAGTTCCAAAACGGTCATGCCCTTGTGGTAAGGAATGCCATCGACCCTTTTTGGTGTCTTTTGCCCAGCAATTTGTATCTGCAATGAGACAACGTCATCGATGAGAGGTTGGGGAGCAACTGTGCTCGATTCCAACAGCCCAATGGACAAAATGACCAGACAACTAAGATTTCCCATGCCTTGCTCCTGAACAGGTTTGAACTCCGATTGTAATGCGAGATCTTCTGAATGTAACCTGCCATGGAAGCGGACGTCGCTGCAGCCTATTGCAGATTTTTCAAAAGTTGTTTCGCCTTGGAAAACTCAGGATTGATTTCAATGGCCTGATTGAGTAACAACTTGGCCTCGGTTTTCCCGCCTTCCGATTCCGCCAACAATTTTCCGAGCAAAAAACACACTTCCGGCGATTTTTCATCAAGCCTTAAACACTCCCGGTAGGCCTCAACCGCCCCCACTCGATGGCCCGAAACCTCGAGGGTGACCGCCAGATTCAAGTGTGCCTTGAAACTGCCAGGCAATATTTGAATCGCTTTTTCAAATGCGGCCTGAGCCGACTTATAATCCTTTTGTTCACGGTAGGCGATCCCCAGATTCAAGTACGCCGAGTCGTAATCCGGTTTGATCGCAATCGCTTTCTTCAAGGTTGTGATGGCAGGATTCATTTTTTTCTGATTCAAATAAACCAGCCCCAATGTGTAATACAAAACCGCTGACTGCGGATGCAGGCTAATCCCGTGAGCAAGAACTTTCTCGGCCTCCTGAAATTGTCGTGTTTGCAAAAGCGTTTGCCCTAGAAATCCGTGCCAATTGGGTTCCTGGGGTTCTTCTTCCACGGCATCACGCAACACTTGGATTCGCTCGTTGACCCTGGATGGCGGTAGATTTAATGCATCGTTAACCAGCTTGTTAACGTCTTTCCGCAAATCCCAAATCCGCTGTGCAATTTCATCATGCCATGGAACATCAAATGACAAAGGGGCTTCCGATTTTTTTGAAAACTCGCTTGCTTTTGCCGAATTTCCAAGCCGTGAATGGATTAAAGAAAGCAACCTTAACGTTTCCTTGCGATCCGGTTGCCCCATTATCACGATCGAAGCGCACTTGAGACTTCCATCTAAGTCGTTCTCGTTCAACAACACACGAGCCATCAACATATTGGCCCTCAAATCCCGCGGTGAATTCTCAAGCACCGTTTGCAACAATGACTTGCAGGCGTTATAGCTTCCGTCCTCGAAAAGCAATTCCGCGAGTTTGCATTGCATCGTTTGCCGGTAGGCACCACCTAACCCGATCGCGGTTTCCATTAATTGAAGACGGTTTTCGGATTCACTTTCCTGTAGGGTCAAGGCATGACAGTAGTACCATTCCGGGTTCTGGGGATCCAATTCTGAGGCGACCTGAAAACACTGACCTGCTGCCACCTGAAATTGATGGGCAAGAAAAGCTCGACCCAGTAAACCCCAGGCTGCGGAATCTTCAGGAGCTAATTGAATCGATTCCGCACACGACTCCAATATTTTTCTTGCTCGGGATGACAAGTGCGTTGTTTGGATTGCCGGGAGCCGTTTCAGCAACTTCCGTGAGCCAGCACGACCGGGCCCACTGACGTACATCCAAAGTCCCGCTAACACAATTACCAGGGATAGCCCCACTAGCGACAGAACGGACAGTTGCCCTTTTCGCGATTTGATTTTAACGAATTGAACCATCATGATTTTCGCATTTTTGTCCTCTGGCTATCAACGGTATCGTCATTTTGCCAACGAATTCTTCCCTTGTCCTTTTTCTAAACGATAATACTGGTTGACCGCATCGATTTGAAATTCTTCCGGGCTACTTCCTGGCCAATAGACAATGGTCTTTAGGATCCTAATTTGACGCCCTAAACCAAAATGAACCCGAGAATCATTGGCAGATTGATAGCTCCCGTCGGACTGGACTGTTCCCCGGTAGGTTTCCTGCTCTTCGGTCGTAATTTCGATGATTGCACCCAACATGTTTCGACCACCCAACGCTGGATCGATCAACTGGAATCCAATCCAATTCCCTGAACGTTCAAAAATATTCCGATAAAGTCGGGGTTCATTTGCAGCTGTCGTTACGAGGCAATCCTGCTTCCCGTTATTATCAAAATCAAGGATTGCCAGGCCCCTGGAAACAGACACCGGAGTTAGGAAAGGATCCGTTGCCGATAAATACTCGGTAAACCTGCCTCCTCCTTCATTGATTGCAATCTGGTTTCGCTCGGCATAATCGCCCCAAAAATCTTCCCCTGGCAACCGGTTTCTCCGAGTCACCCGACCGTTGGCAGTGACCATGTCCTTATCACCATCGTTATCAAGATCGGGTAAACCGATGCCAAACCCGGTCATGGCTTTACTGATT
>JAZABE010000485.1:0-3275 GCA_036137535.1 Planctomycetota bacterium
AGGTTTTTTGGTATTGCGAAGCAGTATTCTTCGCCTGACTAGATGCCCGGACAAATCAAGATTTTCTCGAAGATTGCCGGTTTCGTGTCGAGCATTAATCTCTTGAGTAAAGTCAACAATGCAACACCCGGATGACGGTCCTGTTCGTTGTTTTTGCGGTTTGGACCGGATAGGATCAGGGATCCATCTGCCTTGTGACAACGGTTCATTCCATGAACAACCCTAACCGACGAAACGCTCTTAAATCCACCGCGGCGATCGCAGCCTGCTCCTTGTCCAACACCTCGCAAGCGGGACCCGGAGAACCACCGTCCAGTTCCTCAGTGTTAACAGAAACCCCTTGTTTGACCGATGCCCGCCATTTTTACACGGTGGCCCGCGGAAACCCCAAGCCTCACACTCTCACCGGTGAAGATCTCGTCAGGGCCCGCATGACTCCTGAAAGCTGGCGGCTAGAAATTGCCACCGATAATCAAACGGACCCACCCCTGATTACTCAGAAATCATCGTGTGAAAAACCGAGGTTGATCCAGGACCGCAACGCGATTACCTATGAACAACTCCTGGAAATGGGAAAGTCAAAAGGAGTCAAGTTCATCAAGGCCATTCAATGCCTGAACATTCCGGCGCCCCTGGGGCAGGGTCTTTGGGAAGGTGTCCCGCTGCGGGATGTGATTGGACTTTGTGGTCGGATGAAAAATGTTCGCCGAATTTACTACTGGGGATTTCATAACAACGATCCAAAACAGATCTTTCAATCTTCTCTGAGTTACAGCCAGGTTTTCGAGACGTCGCCCGGCGACTTGCCAGTCTTTTTGGCCTACCGGTTGAATGGAAAACCGATCACGCCCTTGAGAGGTGGCCCGGTCCGAGTGATTGTCCCCTGGGCTTACGGATTTAAGAGTATCAAGTGGCTGCATCGGCTTGTGCTGACCAACGACCCACGCGCCAATGACACCTATGCCACGCAAAACAACGACCCGGATTCGCCTCTGAAAACCGCAGCCTACCTGAGCCGAGACAACCAGAAATCCTTCGACCCGGGAGAAGCAATCCATTTCTCTGGACTGGTCATCTCGGGGATTTCAGGATTGAAAACAGTCGAAACCCTGGTCCGCAAAAGGATTCAGGGCGAACCGCCGCTGGGCCCGGATGCCGATGAAATACTCAACGGCAAGTGGGTTGCCGCCATGGTTCAGCAAGCTCCTGACAATTGGAAGGCGATCTTACCGGTCGGGGTTTCGCCAGGTGATCTTTTGGGTTTTGATCGGGATTCGGGGAAGCCCGCCTCTTGGCCCCTGCGCTTTGGGATGACTGGTTGGCAGGCGACTGTCAAAGAAAAACTCGAACCGGGTCACTACGAATTCAGAGTTCGGGCCGTTGACCACAACGGTTACGCTCAACCCGATCCTAGGCCACTTCCCAAAAGCGGGCGCAACGAAATTCCAGTGTTCCGATTTACAGTTGCCGGCTAGTGGTTAGCTTGGGTCGGTCCCCGGGAAATACGCGATCGGCATCGAAACGGTTTGGCTCATTGACTGGCTTAGCAAGCTTTAGTGGCGGAAATTCCAGTCATCGTTCTGGTAACGGGATTCAACTAACTGGTTGATCTGTTCCTCATTCGGATTGAATTCGGTAGGTTCGGCGGCAAAAAGATCCCGCAATGATTCCACCAATTTTTGCTCATCGACCGGAAGGTTGGTTACAAAATCCAAGTGGTCCCTTGACTGCCGATAAGTTGGCCTTCTGGGAGGTAACTTGAGGTACCTGGGAATCAAACGCAAATCAAAATCGATCAACAGGGTGCCATGGTAGATAGAATGGGTTCGTCCAACACGGAGCGCACTACCAGAGAATTTCTTGTTCCCAGAACACAAGTCACAATGGCCTTGCAGTTCGATGGAGTGGCCACAGGCGGCATAGGCCTTTTGAACGGATTGGCCCACGAATCGATGGGCTAAAGTGATATCCTTGACTTGCGGTCGTTTGTGTTGAGACAAGATCAATGAATACATCAAACAGCCGGGCCCGGTCACGATGGTTCCGCCACCACTGAAGCGACGAAGAATCGCGACACCATCGTTCTGGCAATGATCTACGATGACATCGTCGCCGATTTTTCCGGCGCGACCTAACACAACCACATAGTCCTGGGGCCGCCAAATCCGCATCACTTCGAAGTCCACGGCGCCGGTTTCTGCGGAGTCCAACAAGAATTGGTCCAGCGCGATGTTTTCGGCGGCGGTTTTCCGGGTTTGATCAATGAATATCAATTTTTAGGCACCAGGGAATTCAGGAAAAAATGAAAATAAACGGGTTAAATAAAATAGGATGTAAATTGTCGTAAGTCTATCCATACCAAAGACTTCGAATACAGGGATCTTGTTGGGATCGGCAGTCACTTGCGACAAAACCGGCGAAAGTTAATTTTTCGTAAACCCTTAGATTATAGTGATTTATAGCGTTTATCACCCCAGTGTTTTACGATTTTTCGTTTGCAGCTTTGGGGTGACTTCGACAAAATTGAAGTAAAGGATTGCAGGAAGACCGGGAATTGATCGTTTGTAGTGGCGTTTGGCGTTTAAGGATTTTCGCAGCGTTTGGTTTAGATGAGGCTAGTATGTCCGTTGCTTTTCGTTTGTCTGTTTGCGTCTGGTTGGTATTCTCAACCCAGGTTGATGCCCAAGTGATTGGTGGTCCGATTTCAGTGGGTCCGCCCGTTAAGGTCCAAACCTATCGATTGGAAAATCGTACGGTCATCGATCGGGTACCGGTAACTCGTTACAAGGAAGTCAAACGGACCGAAATGAGAACCCGAAAGTTCGTGGAAAAAGTGCCTGTTCAGGAAACGTCTGCCCGTGAAGAAAATTACACCTACCTCAAACCCGTCACCCAGACCAAGTACCGTGAAGAGATTGTTGAAAAGACCGTTTGGGAAAGCACAATCGAGTATCGTGAAGAACGACACACTGCCTACAAAGCAGTGACTGAAACCTCACATTACGATCAATCTTACGTTGTTCAGAAACCCGTGACGACAACCAAAACGGTTAATGAAACCATCACGTCGTTACGACCGGTCACGACCTATCAACAACAGATTGTTGATCGTGGGGGTTATCAAAATCAATGGATTTATCGCCCGGGGAACGTGACCAACCGTCTGGGTTTTGTTCGACCGGGCTACCTGGCGGATCCTCGCACGGGGCAACTGGCATATCAACTGGGCGGAATTCGGTGGGTTCCACAACAAAACCCAGGGATTTACCAGTTTC
>JAZABE010000486.1:0-9857 GCA_036137535.1 Planctomycetota bacterium
AAAAATCCTGCAAAATCGCGGTGGTTTCAATTCCCAAATTAACACCCGGTTCTACGGCGCGTGCAACATTCATGTTCGAGATTCAGAAGTCTCGGATGACAGAACCCCCAGATCAATCCGTTTTCAAAATTTCCAACACTGCCAAGCGTTCTCAGCGTTATTTTTTGGGTGTCAGCCCTTTCATTGAATCGACTCATCCAAAAATCAAAACGGTGGCCAACAGCATTACTTTTGAAAATCACAATGCCTGGCGCAACGTTCAAACTATTTTCAACTGGGTCCGCGATAACATTGAGTATGAATTTGACGAAAAAATAAAAACCTGTATTACGGCCCTGGATTCCTGCAAAGGTGACTGCGAAGAACTTTCTTCACTTTTTATCGCAATCTGTCGAGCCAAGGGCATCCCTGCACGCGCTGTCTGGGTTCCCGGACACACCTATCCTGAATTTTACCTAGAAGACCTAAACGGTAATGGACACTGGATTCCTTGCCAAGTCGCTGGGGGAAACAATGATTTTGGCAGAATGCCAGAAGACCGACCGATTTTGCAAAAAGGCGACCGATTCAAAATCCCGGGTCATCAAAAAATGCAACGCTATGCGCGTCCAACTCTCAGTGCAAAAAACGCAACCTCGAGTCCATCCCTCAAATGGATTTTGCAGCCAATTAAATAGGGATTCACCACTGCTGAAAATCCAAGCAGTCTAAATCCAGGTCCCCGGATCAGACCGAATCGCACTCTCGCGGGAATCACCTGTTCAAATCGTCAAAACGATTTCCTAGGATGCTTTTTCCCAAGGCCATCGACTGCCGACGGACTTACCTAGCCTCGTAATTTTTGACCAACGGCGTTGGGTCCAAGATTTAAATTTAACGAATTGATAAGCCGTTTCCGCCTGTTTGATCTGTTTCCTGAGTTCGACGGCATTCAACTGACAATCAGCACCTGTCAAAGCATCGACAAACTCCCTTTGCTCATTCGAAATTCCAGACTGTGATTTCGAGACAATTCCATTGCCAAAAAGAAGGCGGGCCTGTCGGCGACGTTCTTGAAACAGGACATTCGTTTTTGCACAATTCTTGACTTCGTTATTCGGGATCTGCCAGTCAATCTGCTTCGAATCGGTAAAAACAAATCGGCAGCCGGAACTGGTCGATAAGAAAAGGTGAGACCCTGTTTCATTAGAGGTAGAAAACTGGTGATGACGACAAAGGTCACAAAACCGCAACATGAAATCCTGGTCAAACATATGACCGGCTGAAACCACCTGAAAACCTTTCTTTCGGTAAGGCAGGTGTTCGCCCAAGAGATAGTTTTTCCAATACAGGCAAACGGAAACTGGATGCATAAAGGCAGGCAACTCGCTCAGCCGGTTCGCGTAATCTTCATGATCAAAATTCGCCCGAATGGTATGGGTGGAATGACAGGGGAATGCAATCGTCCCTTCTCGTTTTTTGATTGGCCCTGCCATGGACTCGACAAGGTCCCTCGCGTACAAATAACCAAACCCAACAGGAATTGATTTTTTTTTCGACAATTTCCGATGAATATCGGCGCGCCACTGGGAAGAGCTGAAAATCCAGGGCAAACTTGAATCTCGATCATGGTCCCACATCTGGTCAGCCAAGGTGATTCCATGCTCAATCACCGCTTTGAGCGAATAATCAGAAGGCAACCCCGTATATCGCTTCAATACCGAAGCTTGACCATAGAAATCATTGGTCGCGTGCACTTCTGGGGTAACCAAGTCCCGGTCTGCACACAAAACGTCCAAATCGGAATAATCAAAAAAAAATCCAGACATCAAGCTGATACCGTTCCCTATTGTAACGCTAAACTTTTGACACTAGGCTACCGTCCGTTGATACAAAAATTCTCGGTAATCACCATCCTTACCATGAAACAAGTCAAATTGCTTGTAGAGTCGTTTGAACGCTCGCGAATCAAGCGGGTATTCTGATGCCGGGATCCTCTTAAATCCCCGGTTAACCACTCCCTGACGATCCATGTTGTTGTGCAGAAAATAAGATTTAACAACACGTTGAACCTGAGCAAGATACTCAACCAGTGATTCATACGGAACCTCCGAAAAACTGAACGAATTAAAGAAAACATCAACCGTAGCGTCACCGAGTTTGGGCAATTCAAAATTGGGCAGTAAAACGGCTGCATATTGGCTGAGATTTTTCTCATCAGGAGTTTCGTCTTCTCCATAAAGGAAAAGATCCCGTTCAGGAAAACAACAAAGCAGGTAATAGGCCGCAATGACAAGCGTTTCGGGTAAATCGAAATCCACGTAAGTCACCTGAGGTCGATCACGCAATAAATAATAGGGCGCACCTCCATACCCCCCGCCTATTTCTGCCACCAAGGCATGATCAACATCCTGAGTCAAATCCATCACTTGTTTGGCAATGGCATGGAACCGCGTCGCCTTGGGTAAAACCAACTTGCCCTCAATCATGTAACCCCAAGGATTCCCAACTTGGGGAGCTTCCAACACCGCGATATTCCCCTCGTAGATTTCTTTCCAAATCAGATAATTTCGGGATATATTCTGTTGAAATCGATCTACAAACTCCGATTCTTGATTCACAAGTTGTTCGTATTTGGCATACTCTTTGACAATCGGCCCAAGTTCATTTCGCCAAAAATTGTTCAGCTTTTCCTGGCAATAGTCTTCATCGCCCTCAAGCAACCGGTCATAAAACTCTTGACGTTCACTCAGGTAATGAGCCCATTCGCCCCCGGGTTGATAAACCGAACTGGCACGTGGCTGATCTTGCTTCATCTTCTGGAAAAACTGGATCACTCGTTGCACAACCAATCGGTGATCGTCCGGGTCGATTTGACTCGGACGATCCATCAGCCCTTTTTGGAGCGATTCTACTGAAACTAGTTTGGATACATCTTCAGAAATGGTTTTCATTTACAGCCTGACTTAATTTATTTCTCGATCAATCATCGATTCAATTACAGTTCATCTTCTGGCTTTTTTCCGAGTAAAAATGCAACCCGGACCAAGCGGTGTTTCGCCGGAACCTTCCAAGTTTGGACTCACATTAGGCAACCCGATCTCTTCAGAATTCAGCGATTTCTTTACATCCCAGAGTCTTCCCGTTTTTCCGGGAAGCTTCCAGTTCCTGAGTATTCTTCAAATCAAAATACCTCACCCAATAACTGTCAAGAATTTCTTCACTGATTCGCCGCCCTGCTCGCCCATCAATAAGCCCTTTGCTTAATTCGTGCATTTCTAAAATCCTGGGTCGATCTGACTCCAGCAATGAGATATTTGCAGCAGCAACATCAACCGCGTCCTCCATCGGGTGTCCTGCTGAAACACAGACGCCCTGATCGACCAGTTCATTCACCAGAAACACATGTTTGTTATTTTCAAACAGGTTGATTGACGGTAAACCGGCATAAGCAGCTTCATAAGTAATGGTGCCGCCAGCCAACACCGCTAAACAACAGGTTTTTAGCACACGCCACATGGAATCACTGGTTTTGGCAAGGATAATTTCATGCTGAGTACTTTGACGAACGCATTCAACCAGTGCCTCATAGGAATGGGCATATCCTTCACCCAGTAACGTCCAAATCAGTAATGGTTTCTGGACAACCGTCAATGCTCGCAACATTTTAAGGGTTTTATTGCCAGCATCTGCACCCCCCATCGAAACTGCAATTGCCAACCGATCCTGTCCCAGGTTCTCTGAAAATTCATCATGTGAAATCTTGATGCAATTGTCCCGCACCACTGCATAGTCCAATGAACATCGCAACTCTGGTCCTGTATTTAAATCGTATTTCCAGTCACTGCCATGGTACTTAGTTCGGTGAAAAACCAGATCCATTTCCCGTAATTGATCAAAAACCGGTGAAAGGCTGACAACCATTGCCTGCGATTTCGCAAGCCGAATGGTTGCCGCACTCGCAGTCAAAGTATCAAACACAATAACATCGGGTTTGAAAGTTCTAACGGCAGGTGCAAATTGCGACTCGTCGGAAGCCACTTCATAATTTAATCCTCGGCCTCGCAAAAGTGCATCGACATAAGATTCACCGATGACCAGCATTTTGACGGCTGCGAGTCTTGACATCTCTTTGGCCACCGAACGACTGCGCATGATATGCCCTAATCCATCGCGGGTTGATCCGCGGCAGACAAAAAGAATTCGTCTTAAGGGCATGGACTGCGTCATGAAATTTACGCCGTTTTCACGGGAGTGGTGGGCACAGCCGTACCTTTTAGAGCTGAAGCCGAAAAACCTTCGAACTGTTTAATATCACAACCCGCAACTTTCCCAATCACAACACCTGCCTGCTGCGGAGAAAATTCCGATTCAGGACGCAGTGCAACAACATCATCTATCGAAATGACTTCGCCAGCGCCGATATCTCTTGAGGCATACAGTCCACGCCGGGCACGAATTTTAACGTTTGATTCCGACTCCCCGACCTTGGCTACCGGCGAGCGGCAAGCTTGTTCAACCATTCGCACATCCATGATGTATTGTTTAAGCATGTCCGGCTCCATGGCATACGCATGGTCAAAGCCTTCTGACGATCGATCGAGTGTGTAATGCTTCTCAATCCAACTGACTCCCATCGAGACGGCCACAGCCGCGGCCAAACTGTTTTCGGTATGATCCGACAGGCCAATTGGAAAACCAAACTCCTGTTTTAGTGTTTGCAAGAAACCAAGATTCATCTGGCCGGTAGGACAGGGGTAAACAGAAACACAATGCATCAAGACAAGATCGTTGAAACCGTTTGCCGTGATTTCTTTCACTGCTTGCTCTATTTCTTTGAGAGAAGCCATTCCCGTCGAGACGATCAACTTGTGACCCAGTTCAGCTGCCTTGTGTAAAAGTAAACTATTGTTCAAATCACAGGAGGCAATCTTGATATAGGGTGGCTCCAATCGATCAAGTAACGAAAGTCCTTTTTCACAAAAAACCGATGCACTCAGAGGCATTCCTTTTTGTTCACTGTAGGTGGCAAGCTCCAGGTAATCTTCATCTTGCAGCATTCCTGCGCGGCGAATCGCAATGACTTCATTTTCTCGACAAACTCCGTCCTGGTAAATCTTCGAAACATACAACCCTTCTGGATAAATGATCTGAAATTTAACTGAGTCCGCGCCGCTTTCAACGGCAACATCAATCAATTTTTTGGCTGTTTTTGAAGAGGCGTTATGATTGGTCCCGGCTTCAGCAATAATATGGAGATTCGACATGGTGACTATCTTGGATTTGGTGACTATCTTGGATTTAAAGTGAAAAAGTTGTTCAATTCTAAGCTGTTTCTAGCAGGGGACGTGTGGTGGGATTCGCTCGAGTAGAGACTGACTGTTCGAATTGCCTGACCTGGCCTGCGAAATCCCGGAAGGTAACTTCCATTCGATGGTAGATCGCGTCCCAGTGCCCCTGAACGTTGGCTCGCATGGTTTGCAGTTCATCAATCCGGTTGAGTCGATCTTCAACAGCTTTGACGACATCCTGCTCCAACAACATATTAATATTCCAATTATCGAAGCCGATCGTATCAACAAGGCTGACCGCCCGTTGATCATAACTGATTTTGATCGCTGGACGCCCGAAAGAAAGACAGGGCAGAAATGAATGGAGGCGGTAACTGACATTCAATGCGCATTCATCAAGTAGGTTCAGGTACTCGTAGACATCACCCGTATAAACATGATCAATCCCATCGAATGAGGCTGCGAAAGAAATGTCACGGTGATCGTGGCACAGTAATTTCACTTGATCATACCCGCGTTCCCGTAGCAGGTTGACTATCTCCCAGACATCATTGACGACTTGCGCTTGCTTGACGACAGGAATACTCATCAATTGTGGGTTCCTAATCTAACCGTAGGCGTTTCGCTTTCCCTCAGTTGGCATTTGGGTAAAGCGACCACGAACTTCTTCCAAAAAAATGGTGGGACAGCCACCGACCGTACAATTCTTGCAGCCAATCTGTTTCATGTACTCAGCAGTTGCGTAATCGCGGGCCAGCGAAAAGCTTGCTTTAGCATCAAGTCCCTGAATAATTCGATCAGGTATTGCATCCGTTCGATCAACCAGTTGATTGTGGCGACCATACACCTTTCCCCGGGATAAACTGAATAGCATCAAGGGCGCTTCGAGACACTTTAAGGCGTCGAGATCAACGTCGAGCTCCCCGTTTTCAAAAAGGTTGCCGCCACCAACAATAACCCCATGACCATATTGATTAATCTCGTAAACCGTTTTTGCAGTAAGGCCAGCTTTTGCCATACCTTCATATTTGGCCGTTGCTGGGAGTGTGATCAAGTTAACGGCTTCACCAAAAGCCCGGTACAGGAAATGACGTGTTCCCTGAAATATTGCGTCGTTACCAACGTTAAACCCTTTCGGGCGAATGCAAAATAGGTTGATCATATTGACCGCCTTTAAACTGCTTCTCTAGGGGACTGGATAATCTGAGTGGCCTGTTGAAAAGACAGGTTGTCATTGTTTGAAATTTCGGCAAGGCGACAAAACAATTGCCAATCCTCCGGCGTATCAACAGTCAACCGGATCTGGCTTTGATTCTCCGCCATATTCAAAATATTGTATTTGCGAAACTCAAGACCTAGCGTTGATTCGTAGAAAATTTGGGTCACATGCTCAAAGTGATCCGAGCTACACATTTGCTGATAAGCTTCTTGAAATGTTGTCGTGCGGATCATTTCAACACTAACACCATAGGGATAAGAGCGAGGGCTCAAGTTCGTAATAAAATCAAATCGGTCTGAAGCGGCAATTCTGCAGGCACGCTCCAGAAGATCAGCATCCACAAAAGGACTATCTGCATTAATCCGCGCAAACCAGTCCAAGTCATTTTCAACTGCACAATTCAAGATCCGACCAGAAACATCATTGGCAGATCCTCGAAATACCTTGATTTTGTGTGCCTTGCAAAATTCGCTAATCGGATCATCGATCGTTCGATCCGAAGTGGCTACAATGACACCCCGATTGAATTCCTGTACCTCGTGAACCCGGTCAATCACCCACTTTAGTAGCGGTGCACCTTGGACTGTTTTTAGGACCTTACCAGGCAAACGCGTTGAATCCAGGCGACAAACGACGATTCCTGCAGCATTAAGACTGCGCGCACCGGGACCGGTGGATTTCTCTTCACTGCACGGATCGTAAATTTTGATTTGGGACATTTTGTTTGTCAGTCATCCATGACATGGACAAATAGACGGACAAAAAAATTGTATCCCTGCTGATTCATTCCTAAAACAGCAATCCCACAGGTGATTCACCTCGCTTTCCAACCCCCGCTGAAAAAACGCCGGTTAGGCCTATTTCCGACTGCGTCCCTGCTGAATGATGGCCAAACACTGCTTTTCCAGCTTTTCAGCAATCTCAGGATGCGTCTGGTACCAATTTTTGGTTTCCCCAAGGTCTTTAGCAATGTTGGACAAATGGTAAGGTCTGCTAAAGGCCTTTCCCCGGGGTTTTTGACGGCCCCCCGACCCGTTACCCAGGACCAGTTTCCAATCACCTTGTCGAATGGCAAACATCCCGGCAGCAGAATGGTGTATCACCGGTGCACGAGGAACCTCCCAGTCTTTCCCCTGCATCAAGGGGTAAAGACTAAAACTGTCGGGGGCGGACTGGTGTTTAAGTCGCGCCCCGACAATGTCTGCAACCGTCGCAAAAACATCTGTCAAGCAAATCTCTTGGGTACATTTTGACCCCGGTTCAATTTTACCAGGCCACCGGGCAAAAAAAGGAACATGGTGTCCGGCTTCCCAAATATCGGCCTTGGTGCCACGGAATGGTCCGTTGGCCGTATGATGATTGGGGTGATAAGCCTGAATTGAAGGATCGTCAGTATGGTCTGGTCCATTGGCATCATTCAACCGGTTCATAAAGGATCCATTATCACTGGTATAAATAACCAGTGTTTCATTAGCGATGCCATTTTCGTTGATTGACGAAAGGACCGCGCCCACAGTGACATCGACTTGATGCACAAAATCACCATAATCCCCCAGCTCAGTTTTCCCTCGAAACCTGGGATGGGCTAAGACGGGTTTGTGTGGAGCGGTCAGTGGGCAATAAAGAAAAAAGGGGGCTTCAGATTTCGAATGGGAATCAATAAATCCTGAAGCCTTCGCTGCAAGATCATCGAGACAGTTCTCCATTACTAACGCTTTCGAGCGAGGTCCCTGCCGGAGAAAGGCAGGAAATTTCTGGGACTCCTGATCAACAACTTGCGGCTCGGTAATCGCTCCGTTTTCGATATAAATGTACGGCGGGAAATCAAGCGACGCCGGTATAATAAACGAGTAATCAAAACCTCGCTGGTTGGGTCCGTTATTAACGGGTTTCGAAAAATCAATTTGGTCACCGGATTTTGAAAAATCCAAACCCAAATGCCACTTGCCAACAATTCCAGTGCTGTATCCACGATCTCTCAAGAATCCTGCTATCGTTTCTCGACCCGGTTGAATCAACGGTTTACTGTACCCATTCAAAACACCCCGTTTCAAAGACGTTCTCCAGCAGTACCGACCGGTCAAAAGTGCGTACCGAGTAGGAGTGCAAACACTCGATGGAGTGTGCGCGTCACTGAAAGTCATCCCCTGAGCAGCAAGTCGATCCAAGTTGGGCGTCGGGATTTTGGACTTCGGATTCAGCGTCTGCACGTCACCAAATCCCATATCATCGGCCATAATCAGGACAATATTAGGTTGCTCACAAAAAGCTACCCGCGGAATGAAACCAATAAAGCCGATCAACAGAATGACTGGACTTAAGAAGATTTTAGGCATTTCAACAGGCTGATCGACGGTAGTTGGTTGGTCCATAATTCGATCCTAACACGAACTCCGACACACAAAAGGCCAGGCCACTGATTTTTTGTTCTTCCGTCAACGGCGCTTTGTCAATCGACGTATTGGAGCAACAGGAAGCATCTTCCGATCGGCTAGACTATTCAACGCGAGAGGGAGGTTCAAAATCAAATTCTTTGAACTTCATGGCTCGTCGGAAAGGAACGACTCGTAAAACCACTCCACCATTCTGAAAAATACGTACGGTGCCATCCGATTCACTTACGACAACCGCAATCGCATTGGTGTTCTTGCTGATGGCCGCACCAGCCCAATGGCGGGAACCCAGTCCCGTAGTCATCGTGATCTGGACAGGCGCGGTGTCGATGATTCGACTGGCACCCTCCACGGTTCCATCCTGAGAAACCACAAAAGCACCGTCGAGCTGAGCAATTTCTTTTACTGCTTCGCGGTTTCGAGCACTCATCAACGAACGTTCTTTCCGCGAATAACCTTTGCTCAAATCAAATCCTGCTGGGTGGCTTTCTTCAAGAACTCTCCGGTGATCACCAACAACAAACATCGTTCCAACAGGCTTGCCTTCACGGCCTTCACGGCCAATCTCAACAGCCAGGTCGACCACGGTTTTCAGTGTATCCAGTGGAACTTTAGTTTCAAGATTCTGCAGGTCGCGGGCAGTAAGTCGCCCCAAGTGATCAGTGAGCTCGATAAAGCTGATAGAGTCAATCTGGGAGGGATCGAAACCGCTGTAGACAGCAATCACGTTTGCCCCTGGTGAAAGAAATTCATCCGCAACGGCTTCCAAAAGTCCTTGGCTCAATTTTTCGAAGACGGGTGCCGATTCCATGTCAAGAACAACATGGGCAATATCGTGCGATTCAATCCCCTCAACATGTTCTTTTTTTTCTGCCAGAACAATCAGTGGGTTTTTCCCAGATTTCTTTTTGAGTTTCTCCCAATCAGTCGCTTCTTCGATCATCACTACAACTGCATCCGCCTGTTCGGCTTTCG
>JAZABE010000487.1:0-6954 GCA_036137535.1 Planctomycetota bacterium
CGCGTTCACCGTCAATTAAAAGTCCCGGTCGGGCTTATCGACACTTCCTGGGGTGGCACCCTGGCCCAGCACTGGGTTTCCCGGGACACACTCAAGAACATTCCTGAAATGAAACCCGACTGGAAACGTTTTGAAGACAAACTGAACAGCTGGATCGATGGAGGTCGAGAAACAGGCGCTCAAAAACGTTACGCAGAAGATCTCAAAGCGTGGGAAAGCCAGGCAGCGCAGGCCACGGCCAATCAAACACGGCCCCCCCGTAAGCCCAATCTCAATGCCTACCAGAACCCAGCTCTCCAAGGACAGCCCGCCGGAATGTTCAATGGGCTGATCGCCCCATTGGCTCCATTGACGTTGCGGGGAGTTCTGTTTTACCAGGGTGAAAACAATTCGTTCGTCGAAGCCTGGAAGCCTTTTCCCAAAACTTTCCCGGCCGTAATTTCTGATTGGCGAAAAGCATTTGGCAACCCCGAAATGCCATTCGGCATCATTCAAATTGCCGGCTGGAGCACTCGACGCAGCATGACTTACGACATGAATCATCACACCAATATCGTTCGCGAAATCCAATTCAACACTTGGCAAAAAACACCTCGAACCGGACTGGTCGTGACCTTTGACACGAATTCAACCGGGGGCATTCACCCCCAGCGCAAATTACCCGTTGGAGAACGCTCAGCCCGATGGGCACTTTCCGAAATTTACCACATCAAGGATGCCCGGTCTCAGCGTCCCCTGGAATGGCGTGGTCCGGTTTACCAAAACTTCCGCGTCGAAAACAACAAGATTATCGTCACGTTCCAAGAGGAAACCAACCGTGGCCTCTTGTTGGACCAGGATGTCGACATCGGTTTTTACATCGCTGGCAATGACCGCACCTTTGTTCACGCCAAGGCCAAAATTCTCAAAGACAATCAACTACAGGTTTGGAGTGAATCAGTTCCCAATCCAGTTGCCGTTCGATACGGCTGGTCGAACTTACCGATGGGGGGCTTAATGAATTTTCGAGAACTCCCGGCTTACCCTTTTCGCACAGACCGTTGGCCATTAACACCACACCAATCAACAGGCTCTTACCTCGTTCAATAAAGCTTCAAGCCAAACCTGCGGCTCCCCATCCTGATCGGTGCAAAATTCTCCTAGCTTCCTTCTCAATAAGAATACCGGCGTTCACTGAATGCCGGTATTCTTTCGAAGGGTATTATTGATTTCTGGATTAGAAGTCCACATTGAACCGAGTTCCAATGATGTCGTAGTCGCCCCCAGTTCCAATCGCTCCGTTATCCGCAATACTTCCATGGATCCAATTCAACTGTACGCGGGAATAAGGGTTCCAATACCAGTTGAGTCCAATCGTCAGACTCTCGCCTTCGCCACCCAAAATTCCGGCTGAGTTCAGATCTGCCCAAGAGTACCTTGCCGCGATTTGCCAAGCACCGGCACCGGATTGACAAGATCCATCCTCACTGGTCGTTCCCAGAAAATTTTCGTGAGGGATAATTCTGCCTAAAGTACCCGACTTCCGACTCCAAGACATGTGTTCGCCGGTCAGAAAGTACGAGGCGTAAACATAACCACCATGAAAATTACAGTCGGCCCCAGCATCTCGTTCCAAAAACATGGTCTGGTATTCACCCACCAATTGCAGGGGTCCAAAGTTGAACACTTTCTCTATACCCAACAATTGGTAATTATCTGCTCCAGGAATTACTCCCGTATCCAACCAACGGTTGCCAGAACGGCCCTCTGGGCGATGCCGAAACCGGGCTTCATTGACGTCGGGGCCGGTTTTCCCATTGTCAGCGAGTGTGGATCCGTCCGGGTAAGCAAACGTGGTCGAAAGTGCCCAGTGGGCATAATTTTGGCCATCACATTCATACATGTAGGTATTGGCCAAACGGGCTGCAAACTCGGGTTGCAAATGATCGTTCGTGTACTGACCCTCGTCTTGGATCAACCTTTGATTGTATACACCATATCTCCAGTTCCAGGCTTGGTCATCTGAGACGTTATAAGAGGCAATGCCCAAACGTCGAGCATCTTGGTTGAACGATTCAATAATAAAAGGACGCTCAAGGAAGACGTTAAACCGGCTACTGTTCAGGTGATCCAGTCCATAGGGACGTTTCTGGTTTCCAATCAATACCTTGTTGAAATAAGGCAGGTCTTTGAAACCAAGCCAGGCATCGCGGAATTCAGAATTGTTCCCGCCGGCGAATTCCATCTCGATCCGGTATTCCATGTTGGGTGCGATATCTCCCCGAACCCCGAAACGCATTCGGCGGAATCCCAACCGGGACTGAGGACCAGCCGGCCCTCCTTCCAAGGCATCAATTCCGGGATCCGTTTCCGGAAAAGCCCAATAGTCAGCGTGCACTCGCCCAACCACTTTCATGCTAGCACCAGAATGGCCTGGATTCACCTTGCCCTTGATATCAGCTTTTAACCCATCAAGCATTTCTTGCAAATTTTCATCATCGACAATCGATTTTCCAGCGGCAAAACTTTCAAGCGTCGCTGCCGTTGTCAAAGAATCCTCAGAACTATTGAGTGTGTAAACCTGCGAATGTGCAACATTGCCCCAAAGCAATGCAAGTAACACTACCAATTCAAATCTTAAAAACATCATTTGCATCCGTGCCTTTGGTATTTAATTCATAGCTCCAGCATCCTTACTGGTAGTATTTTTTTCGACATCTTGTAGCAAAACTCCAAAAAATTTTCTGTTAAGATTTCATGAGGAATTGGCTGGCTCCAAAATACAAATTAGCCATTCAATAAACCCGACAAAGTTTAACCATTGCCCCCGAGTTAACATTCCAGCATTCGACGGACCATTTTTAAAATTTCCCGGCGGAAACACCACCGCTTGGCTTCATTCAAACCGGATGCCGAAAGAACCGCGGATGCTAGCAGAGATAAGTCCAGCCGCTTCGCTGAGGCTGCGAAACGAACCCCAAGATCGGATGACACGGTACTCGTATTCCAGCGTTATCAAACTAAAGAGTTCGTGCTGGATTAGCCAAACCAGCGAGATCGAGAGCAGAGGGCATTCAACAGCAGAGGGCATTCAACAGACCAACGCGACCCCCACGCACGGCTTAGACCTTCCGCGACGGACAATGTCCCGGCAAATGCCGGCGGTTCCACTGCCGCCTAACGTCCAAGGGGTGAACGCGGGTAAAAACGATGAATTTTTCACCCGCCCTCTGACCTTGAAAACAGATCCCCGAAGTCCCCCGGTTGCCTAACCCACCGTCAATCAAATCTTATCGGAAAAAAATTATCAGTCTTCTCAAAAAACTTTCCCATTTTCAGGCACCGACAATCACCCTGTAAAAGCCAAATTTTCCCGGTTCTCATAAATCGAATGGGTCGGGTTGTCTAGACATGGGGATCCAAAAATTCGACTTCTTTTCGGTAAAAACGGTGACTCGACATTTGGTTTTCTTTGAGACTATACTGGGCTTTTTATGATGTGCCTTTGATTCATTAGGGGGGCCAGCGGCTTCTGGAGGCAAATCAACAGTTTGGAAACCAAATCTGGAAAACTTCGGTTGACCAGAAAAGATTGGGACGCGTTTTAGGATGGGACAAAATTCACAACCAGTTTCCTCTTCAGTTTTTAGCATCAACGTATCCGCTGAAGGCGAAGAAGTTTTAACGAGCCCGAGTCAAGATGACTCATCGGTTGCCGAGTTACTTCAAAGACTGCTTGCTGGGCAGGAAAAGCAGAACGAATTGCTTGAAGAAATGGTTGAAACCATGAATGCCAATCAGCGGCAACGATCTGCTGAGCTTGGGCACTGGAAACAGTCAAATCCTCAACTCTCTGAGAGGTGCCGCCGGGCGTCTGAAATTTTAAGTGATGTCCAAACCGAATTTCTGGAAAGCTTAACCGGCGAAATTGAATATCACTCTGATTCCCTGCTCGAAGGTGATTTCATGCTCAACGAGTTTGTTGATCGTTTTGGCCCAAGACTCGCCCATCTCAACGGAGTACTACAAGTTCTATCCCAACTCAGCAGCGTCCCCAAGTCTCTCCCCGAGGAAGACTAGTTCTCACTGGCAACGATCATCCTTGATCATGAAATGCGAGCTGATAACAGCACAGACTTGCGATAGCCTCCGCCTTCATGGAGCACTCTGGCGTTCCCAAACGCAGCATCCAAAAATTGATCTCCTGATTTTCATTCATGGAGTGGGAAGTAATTTTTACCAATCATCGCTCGTCCGCAAAATCATTCCCCCCCTGATTGATTCTGGAATTTCACTCTTAAGCATCAACACCCGGGGGCATGACTTTATCTTTCCAGCAGGGACGGGGCACCCCGAACCGTGGATGGGCTCCGCCAACGAAATCGTACACGACTGCACTAAGGACATTCATTCCTGGGTTGAAAAATCGAAACGCATCGGGTTCGAGCGAATCGGCTTGTTCGGGCACAGCCTGGGAGCCATCAAATCGATTTACAGCCAGGCCTACCAACCCCACGCGGAGGTCGCGGCAGTCATCGCCGCTTCGCCTTCATGCCTTTCCTGTTCGGGTTTCCAACAGTCTCATCGAGCCGAAGAGTTTTTGGAATGTTTGAACTGGGCCAACCGAGAAATCGACGCGGGGAACCAGGATCAAATTTCACAAGTGAGCTTTCCCTTTCAATTAATGATGTCACCAAAAACGTTCGCAGACAAATACGGCGTAAATGAACGTTACAACATCCTGCGATTTGCCGACAAGGTCCGAACCCCGATGTTGTTGAGTTTCGGCGAAAGGGAATTGCGGGGTAACAACCCGGCATTCACGAATCTCGACCAGCTGCTCCATCCGGTCATCCAGGATTCACCAGCCACTGAACTTCGCGTTTTTCCAGATGGAGATCACTATTACTCAGGGCTCCAAGTTGAACTGGCAAAATGCATCTTGGACTGGATTAACAACAACAACCACCTGGATACCGCCTGAGGTTCATCGATGCAAAACCCGATTGCGATCCAGTTCCGGAACGTCACCAAATCGTTCGGCAACAAAAAAATCTTGGACCAGCTGAACTTGGACATTCCGTCGGCAAGATTTGTTTCCATTGTCGGTCCATCCGGCTGTGGAAAATCGACTCTACTCCGACTGGTTGCAGGCTTGGAAACCGTGGATTCCGGTCAACTGTTTACTGGAGCCCAGGGCAGCAGCCGGGAAGACATCGCTTTCGTCTTTCAGGAAGCCACATTGCTTCCCTGGCTGACAACTCTTGAAAACGTCAGCTTGCCATTTCGCATTACCGGTCAAACACTGGACCGTCAAAAAGTCGTCAAGGCACTCAACCGGGTTGGACTGCCGCCAGAAGTCCATCAAAAATACCCAAAGCACTTATCGGGGGGTATGAAAATGAGAGTTTCGATCGCCCGAGCCCTTGTGCGCGAACCCAAGATATTGCTGCTAGACGAACCATTTGCGGCGTTAGATGACATTTTGCGTACTAGCCTGAACCTGGAATTAGCGAACATCTGGGAACAAAAAAAGCTGACGATACTTTTTGTGACCCATAATATCGCTGAAGCGCTGTTCGTCAGCCAAGAAGTCATCGTGATGCGTCCTTCTACCGGTACCACCCAATCGATTGAGATCCCATTTGGCTATCCCCGCGACAAAAAAATCCGCTCATCCAACGAATTCGCAAAACTGTATTCCCGGGTCAGTGAAAAACTCGAGGGAGACTCAGCATGAAAACTCCCAAGTTCATTGCCTGGGTCCTTCCCCCGGCGATCGCGACCCTCGTTGGACTGAGTTTTTGGTGGATCACCAAGATCAGCACAGGGTACCCCGACTACATTCTGCCAGGACCTGACAAGGTCTACAGTGCCTTGAGTGACAACCTGGCAGAAGCCGCGAACTCGACCGGGTTGACCCTGATTTCAGCAACCAGTGGCTTGTTGATCAGTGTCGTCATGGGAAGCCTGATTTCAATCGTTTTCTGTCAATCCAAGTGGATTCGCCGCAGTCTTTTCCCGCTGGCCATTTTCCTGCAAACCGTTCCCATTGTTGCGATTGCGCCGATCGTGGTGCTGTGGTTAGATGAAGGACTGGTCGCAACCATTTTTATTTCATTTTTGGTAAGCGTTTTCCCCATCATCACCAACACAACCACCGGTTTGCTGAATGTCCACAATGACCACTATGATTTATTCCATCTTTACCAGGCAAGTCGTTACCAGCGGTTAATCCGCCTTCAAATACCAAGCGCTTTACCCAGTTTCGTCAGCGGACTCAAAGTGGCTGGCGGGATGGCGGTTCTGGGATCCGTTGTCGGTGAATTTTTCTGTGCAACCCTCAACCATAAGGGACTCGGTCGACAAATTTTTGAATTAAAGGATCACAACGTGGCCTTCATGTATGCCTGCATCATGCTTGCCACATTACTGGGTGTTTCCCTGTTTGCCTTGATCAGCCTTTTGAGCGATCGCTTTCTGCTATATTGGGACGAGAAAAAAATCTCAAATCTATAAACTCCCCAAGCAAACAGATGACACTGGGAATCCATGCCACACAAATCCATGCCACACAAATCCCTGCCACACAAATCCCTGCCACACAAATCCCTGCCACACAAATCCCTGTCACACAAATCCCTGCCACACAATTTCCACCAGCTGCTGTGCATCTTGGCAATGACCGCAACTTTCGTCCTGCTTTCCGGGTGCAGGGCAGAACCCGACAACGATTCCAATAAAATCCGGATTCAGCTCAATTGGTTCCCAGACGCTCAGCATGGCGGAATCTATGCAGCCTTGTTGAACGGGCACTATGCCCAGCAGGGATTGGAAGTCGAGATCATCCCAGGAGGCCCGGGTGCCAATGTCGAATCTAAAGTCGACCTGGGACGGGTGGAATTCGGTATTGCCAATGCCCACCGCATCCTTCTGAAACGAAATGAAGGCGCAAAAATCACGGCGGTGTTTGCT
>JAZABE010000488.1:0-1837 GCA_036137535.1 Planctomycetota bacterium
TGTTAGATTTCCAAGCCAGTGAAATGTTCCAGGGGGTCAAGGAGCACCCAGGGTTCACCGACTTCACAGTGAATGATTTCGAAGTGATCGCTGAGCCTACGTTTGTCAACGGTTAAGCAAACCGTTACTGTCAGCTCGGTGTATCGATTCCCACAGTAGCCAGTGTCACCCCTTCACAGGTAACACTGGCTGTCTATTTCAGGATTTCGCCCTGGGCCGCGCTGCCTTTCTGGTCCAACACCTGGATACTGACGAGTGTCTTTTGGCCTGGCAACCGGTATTTCCAAACCAGCTTTTTGTCCCGTGTGACTTCAATCACATGGTGACTTCCTTGGTAAAAACAAATGACCGTATTGCCATTGGGCAATCGGTTCATTCCAGTCATAAATCCCATTTTAATTTCGGGCACATCCGCTGGCTCCAACTTCCAAACCACCCGGTCATTGGGGTCCACCTCAACGGCAGTCACCCCGGCGCCGGTCGAAAACAGGGTGTTCCCGTTTTCCAGCCGCATTACGGCATGGGGTTTCTGCATCTGGATTCCCTTGAGATTCTTGATGGATCTCACTAATTTCCCGGCTGAATCTATTTCCCGGATTTCATTGTCACAGGAAATCATACACAGGTAGTTTCCGTTTTTAAGCTTCCGGCACATTCTAAACCGCATGTGCACGTTGTTGTTCTGGGATTTCACTACGATTTCCTTGACGGTTTTGCCTTGCCGCGTGACTTCAATAATTTTAGACGCCGCATTTTGGGCAATCAGCAGATTCCCATTGTCCAGGGGCTGACAAGTGTGAATCTCTTCATTGGGCAAAGAGGCCTTCCAGTCAAATACATTTTCCCCGTCACGGTTATAGATTTTGACGCCTTTTCGCCAGGCAAACAAAACTTCGCCGTTGGGAAGCGCCCAAACATCATTGGGGTTTAAGGCTTGATACCGCTGCTTGACTTTACCCGATTGATCCACCACCAGGACCTCTCCCTTGGCAAAATCAGCACAAACGAAATTATACCTTGCACTCGTCTCAACCTCCTCTGCGGCTAAACCACTGCTTAGAGTTACCGCCGCAAGGGCAAAGCCAGATACCAGCCAGTAAACCCACGACCGTTGAGCCGGACTTTTTTTTGTAGTCATCAATTCATTGTCTCCAAAATGTCTGCGTTTCATTCCAAAACCAGGTTCGAGTTCTTAGAAAAATCCCCTCAGGGCCATTTCCGTAGCAGCCCTCGAAACCGCGGACGAAAATCCACAAACCCCTTTCCCTTCAAAAACTTTCCTGCAGTAACCCGTTTCTTTATACGGTAGGCTGCAACGAAATAACCCGGTCATTCAACCCTGAAGTCCAACCCAAATCTACCTGAAGATTGCGATTTCCCCAAAAAAGGCTAGTATTGAGGCGAATTCCTCGTCTGGAACACCAGCCATGTCCTTAGAAATCCTAGCCTACGAAACAACCTCCCTGGGAATCCTGTGCCTACGGAGACGGGAGTTGTTATCCAACCCAGGAACGATCGTGACTGAAGTCACGTTGAACCATGAGTTCCTGATGAGCAGTTATCTCAACGAATCCGAACGCGCGCTGGCCCGAATCGGTTTAGAAAAAGTCTCGACGTCCAACCCAAACGATTTGAAAATCTTGGTCGGTGGCCTGGGACTTGGGTACACCGCCAATGAATGCCTCGCCTCGGAGCAGGTGACCTCCGTAGAAGTGGTTGAATTTTTGCCGCAGGTCATCAGCTGGCTTGAACAAAAACTGATCCCATTAGCCGGTCCTCTTTCTGCAGACTCGCGTCTTCATATCACCGAAGGTGATATCTATAGCCGGGTGACATC
>JAZABE010000489.1:0-9524 GCA_036137535.1 Planctomycetota bacterium
GTTTTCGAAGATTTCTTTCCTCGGTGTGGACTTTGTCAACCCATTCAGCCGGTTGGGTACTATCCTCTCCTTCATAGACGACCCGGTAGAGCTCAGATTGAGTTCCTCGCCCACCAATCGTAAAATACAACGCCCCGTCCGGACCGACTTCCACATCGGTCAGTGGCAGCGGTGTCCGGGAAACAAATTCCTCCTTGGTGCCGGTATAACTAGCGCCCTTGGGGGTCAGATGAATCGCATACATCGTACCAAAGGTCCAGTCACAAATATAAAGCGCTTTTTGGTATTTAGCTGGAAACCGGGTGCCATAACCAAAGGCAGCACCCACTGGCGAACCCGGTCCAATCTCGCAAATTGGCGGCAGACTATCAGGAAAATAAGTTGGCCATTTACCCGTCCCACTTCGCCACCCAAATTCGCTCCCACTGGTCGCATGCACAACACGGGTCGGCCGGTACCAAGGCGTCCCCATATCCCACTCCATGTCCGCATCGTAGGCAAACAACTCGCCATCGGCATTGAAATCCATATCGTAAGGGTTTCGATAGCCCATACTGACAATCTCCCACCTGCGACCGTCCGGGTCGGTCTTAGCAATCCAACCACCGGGGGCCAACTTTCCCCGGGCGTGACCTCTGGCATCCCATTGACGCGGTAAAAGCAGATCTTCTTTCCAGTTGCGATCCAAACGACTCCAGTCATAGTCAGCCGGTGGATTGGTGTGGTTTCCAGCGATCAAATAAATCGATTTTCCGTCTGGCGACAGTCGCAATGCATGCGGACCATGCTCCCCACCTCCCTGCAAGGATTTCAATTTCTCGAGCTGATCAAACTGGTCATCCCCATTGGTATCTTTCGCCCGGTACAACCCACTTCCCGGACCACCGTTGACTGAGAAATAAAGGCTATTGAAAGCATACAGCATGCCTTGTGCTGAAGAAATTTTCAGGTTCAGTTTTTCAACCTGGGTTTCCGTTGAACCGTCCAGTGCCGCCGGGGTCACCCGGTAGATCCCCTTGTTGCCTTGGTCACTGGCCAGCAAACGCCCTTGATCATCAAAACAAATACAAACCCATGAACCAAGTTCATTCTTGGGAACCGTAAAGAGCTTCTCTACTTTAAATCCTTTGCGAACATTGAACACATCCCGTGTCTGAGAACCTGCCAAAATGGAACCTGGACCATCCAGGACATTTCCCCAAGGACCCGTCCCCAGTTTTCCCACAATGTCCACGCCTGTCTTCCATTGAGGATTTTGTTGATCTGCTGAATAACTCCAAGATTTGTCAGTAACGATCCAGCTAACTTTTCCCGCCGAGCTCTCAAGCCGAAGCTTTGCAACAAGCCCGGCAACACCTCCCTGGTTCCTCCCTTCAATCACCAATTCGTTTTGACCGTTTTTCAATAACGGGGTGAGGTCGGATCGCGTGGCATTTTGCCACTCCGAACCGCTAGTGACTTTTTTTCCATTGAGATGAATCGTCCACAGGTTGTCGCAGGACACCATCAGCCAAGCTGACTTGATCCTGTTTACCGAAAACGACTTTTTAAAGAGAAAAGATTCTTGGCCAGTTCCTTTCCCAATCCAGATCCAGTTGGGCTTGGGACCTTTGGAGAAATCCAGTGGTTTCTGTGACTTGGCGGGCTTCTTGACATCAGCAGCCCCATAAATTGTTGACTTGGCTTGCTCAACAACCTGCGAATATTTCTGGGCGAAGCTTTTGGAGCCAACTGGCTGAAAACAAACCACACACAAAAAGCAAGAGATAAAAAAAGAACGCATGTTTCTGAATAGATCTTGAGGATGGGGCACTTCGTAGAACGCGTATTTTCACCTGTTGAGCCCATCAAATCAACAGCCAGGTCCCGAGAAAGAGCCACCCCTATTTCCTCAGGTCAATTGCCTATAATAGCGTCACCCCGTTTTTCACTTTCATTTACCTGCCTTAAATTAGTTTGCTCCAGCATGAATGGTTTCAGAACGATCACAACAATCATCCTTGTCACCGCAGCCCTGTTCTCCTCAACGCAATCTCCGGCGCAAGATTCCCCGGTTGATTCTTCGCTGTCCCTGAAACAGATACAAGGTGATTTTGGACTTCCCGACGGAGCTGCTTGGGATGGGAGCTGGGCTCTCTACATCCCAGATGTCAAAAAACAGACACTCTACCGCTATATCCCCAAGACAAGCAAATTACAGGTCGTTCAAAAAAACATCGGCAGGATCAGCGCCACCTTCTTTCAACATGGACGTCTCTACTTGTCCGACAATGGAAAACAGGCAATTTCCTTTTATCAAAAAGGTCAAACCAAAACAGTGTTCGATTTTTCGACAATCGACTCCAAGCTACGTCCCAATGACTTGGTGGTGGACAACGAGGGGGGGATCTACGTCACCTTTACCCCGCAAAACCAGGTTCTTTACATCTCCCCGGCAGGCAATCATTCGATCGCCATTGACAACATCAAAACCCCCAACGGAATCACCTTGTCCCCGGATGGCAAAACACTCTACGTCTCTTCGTTTGTCCCTAAAGAGATCTGGAGTTACGACATTGTGAAACCCGGAAAAACCGGGAACGGGAAACAATTTGCGTCGCTTCCCCAGAGTGATGACCGCGGGGCGGACGGGATGGCAATCGATCGCGCCGAAAACGTTTATTGCACGGGTCCAACCGGCGTTACAGTTTGGAATTCAGCGGGAAAACTTCTGGACAAAATCAAGACACCCTCCAAGCCAATCAACTGCATTTTTGGAGACCCCGACATGCGAACCCTGTACATCAGCTGTTTCGACGGGGTTTACAGCACACGCGTCCGAATCGCCGGAAAAACACCCCAGCCGGCAATCGATGCCAATACCACGACGCAAAATGACTCTCGTCCATCCACAATCATTCCCAGTTCACTGCAGGCAAAACTTGACGTCGTCTATGCAAAACAGGGACAGCGAAAAATGTTAATGGATCTATTTGTCCCGAAAACGGCAAAAAAGCATCCCGCAATTCTTGTGGTTCATGGAGGTGGATGGCTCAAAGGTGACAAAACGAAATTCCGAGCCTTGGCCATCCGCCTGGCAAAAGCGGGTTTCGTCACGGCTGCCGTGGAGTATCGATTGGGACACGAAGCCAAGTTCCCAGCTGCAATCCATGATAGCTTTGCCGCGGTCAGATTTCTCCGCGCTAATGCGAACCGATATAAAATCGATCCCACTAAGATTGGTGCCGTTGGAGGATCAGCTGGAGGGCACTTGGTCGGTTTAATGGCCGCCGGATCAAAAATACAGAGGGCAAAACTCAGCAGTACGGGTGGGAACCAAGAATATTCTTCCAACATTGAAGCTGCGATCGTTCTTGCGGGTCCCATGCAGATGACCACCGGCAGTGTCGCTGAACGTTCACGAAGTGGAAAAAACTCGAATTCAAATATCTGGATTGGAGAAACAGTGGACAATGACTTCCAGGCTTACCTGTTGGCTGATGCCTATGAACAACTAAACCCAGAAACATGCCCAATCCTGTTTATGACCGGCGAACACGACAATCCAGAGCGAAATGCACCAAGCCGCGAAAAACTAAAAAAGCTGGGCGTCTGGACCGATGTCAAAATCTACCAAGATGGAAAACATGGTTGCTGGAACCAAAAACCCTGGTTTGAATTAATGGCCAAAGACATGGCTGTTTTTTTCAGCCGTCACCTGAAGACCCCACATTAGGAGCCTCTCTCCCTCAACCCCCAAAACCCCTGGTCTTCGCTGGAACCGCTTACAGTCGTTTGATTCCGCCAACCGGTTTAGCCAGAAACTCTCACATTCAACTGCGGCGTCAGTCCTTGGCTGACCGCACTGACTTTTTGAACGCAATCGGCAAGCTACTGATATGGCCTTCATTGCGGATAACGTTCAACGCAACGCCCGTTCCTTTTGAAAGCAATCGGGCAGATTCAAGGCTGATCGTATTATCGCGATCCCCATTCCAAATTTCGACCATAACCTGCTTCGGTAGCGGCATTGCATAACTGGTGTCGTAAAGCTGCAAACGCGCATCCTGAACAATCCCGGCAACGCCACATTTAGTCGCGTCAATGTAAACCTGCTTTCCAAGTTCGGCGTGGCTATCGGCAAAGACCTTATCCGGTTCAGAAAGCCTCTGGGCACTAATCGATTTCAGAATGTCTAAATTACGGTTTCCTGCCCGCATGATAATTTTCGTTGCCAGGGGTCTTCTCGCCACGAATCGGCGTGTCTTCTCATATCGTCCTTCACCACCCACTGGCCTGCCAAATAATCCTGCGGATAAAACGGATACTTTTCGCACCCGTTCCGGCACTGCACAAGCTGCCCGAAGGGAAAAGAGCGCCCCGCCACTGACGGAAACTAAGTCATAGTGAACCGGTTGAAACCCGAGAACTGATTCAAGGTTGGGAAGAAGTTGCTGCTTAAACCAAAGCACGTAATCGTCAAGTGAATCAAACTCCACGTAGCGTGTGTCCCCGTATCCGGGACGATCAAATGCAATAACCGTTCGTTTTTTTTCCTTGATTTGCTCCAGCAGAATGTAAGGTTCAATTTTCGAAGAAGAGGTTCCATGGAAGTAGATAATAGGAACATTGTCCTTGGGATCCCCTTCAAAAAAATCAAAAACCGCAAATCCAATTTGGTTTTGCACCACTGTCTGCGTCTGCTGTCCGATGGCCGCATCAAAAAAACAGAACAAAAATACCCACAGAAGTTTTTGCTGCATAGGGAAGCTGCCATCAGGTGATAAGAAACAGATCAGGGGAATCGTAGCAACTTTTCGATTCCAAGCAAATGCAACTCTGGCGGACGACGGCAAAAACTGACAAAACTTGACAGTGGATCAAATGGCTAGTTTTCGCCCTGTAAAACGCTTTCGATCTTCCTGATAAACATTTCTTCTTCCGAAAGGGATTCTGAGAAAGCATCCGCAACCCCGGCCTCGTCATCGGGCGTTGGATTTTCTTCAACACCTGTTTGGGCTTGTGTCAATTCGCTATCGAGTTTTTCCAAGTACGGATTCACCTTGGATTGTATCTCATCTGGCAAGATCTCATCCAACTGCTGGATGACCTGCATGATGTACTTTCCAGATTGCGATTGAACCACTTTTCGCCCCATGCCTTCTCCAAACATCACGGCAAAAAAAGTAACGACCAGGCAGGCCAGGATACCAGAACCCAAGCCAACAATCGCTCCAATTTGTCGATCAAAGGACTTAAGCCGAAACTGCTCGATTTGTTTGTGAATGACTCCATAGCCAATCCAGATCACCAACGCGGTCCCCATAAACAGCAGGAACTTGCTGACCAAAGGGTTGACTCCAAAATAACCGGCGATCGACTCATTGAAATTTGCAGCCACCAGATAACTGACAACAAACGCCGCGACTGACGCCACCTGCCATGCAAAGCCCTTTAAGAAGCCAAATAATACACTGACTCCCAAAATGACGAGCATAATGACATCATAAGTATAGGTCTGCATCCGGCGACTCCATTTTAGTTCCGAGCCAAAAAGTATACGTGTTAAACGAATCTGCCTAAAAGATCATTTCGACTAATTATCCGGGTTGGATCCGAAACCAGCGGGCAACGAATAGCCAAAAACACTCACCCGTTATTACTCGAAAAACCAAAGGTTCATCAAGGATTTACTTTATTCTTAGGGATGAGACGAGAAAAATCGGCCTTCCATCCTAGAGATTTCAATCATTTATTCCCAAACACCAATCAACCAGATGACAAAAAAGGCTTTTTTCCAACTTTTCTCTCGCAAAACGTCCCCGCTCCCCAAATCACCCCCGTCTAAACCCAACTCGTATTGGACTCTTTATTAAAATCCGGTATTTTCCCGCTCCGCTCTACACTCCTTGGAGTTTTCACCGACAACCCCACCCAATTGGGAATCCCCCTCCATGGCGGATTTTAAAACTCACATCACCACTAGCACACTCTGTGGTTTTGGACTCGGTGCGACCGCCTATCTCGGTTTTGACTATCCCTTGGACCAAAGCCTACTCGGTGCTGGATTGTGCAGTTTCGCCGGTATGCTGCCAGACCTAGACAGTGACAATGGTATTCCGGTTCGAGAGATATTCGGCCTCGCTGCCGCCATCGTCCCCATGCTGATGATTGATCGTTTCCAGCATATGGGACTTTCATTGGAGCAAATGGTCTTAGCGGGACTGGGAATTTACTTGGGCATCAGGTTTGGTGTTTCCAGAACTTTCAAACGATTTACGGTCCACCGTGGAATGTGGCACAGCGTACCAGCCGCACTTCTTGCGGCAAGCCTCGCATTCTTCATTTGCACCTGCGAAGATCTCCGGTTACGACTTTTCAAATCTTTCGCCGTTTTTCTGGGGTTTTGTTCGCACCTCATCCTGGACGAATTCTACTCGATCGACTGGGCCGGAAAGACGATCCGGGTCAAACGATCCCTCGGCACCGCGATAAAATTCTGGAGTGCAAATTGGTTAGCCAATTTCACAGTTTACGCACTGTTGATCGCTGTCGTTCTTTTGGTTACGTATGATGAAAACATCATGGACGCACTTGGATATGAACCCATTCGGATTCCTCATACCACCCAAGATTGGTTCAACGGGGTCATGGAATCCACCAAAGAAAAAATATCAGTTCATTCACATCAACATCCGTGAATCCCGCATTTTTCAATTCACACATGGTCTTACTGGTTTCAGTCCCCTGAGCCACGCATTCACTTGCTGACGGGAGAATTAATTTGGAACCGAGATTTTTGAATCCTCAAAAATCCAATTCAAAATTCATCATCACTTCCGTCTCCATAGTCGTCGTCGAATTCACCGCTTTCAAAATCATCTCCTCCGTTGCCATACTCGCTTTCATCTTCATTGGTGTCAAAACCTAAATCCACAGGAAGCGAATATCGATTTCCTTGCCAAACAATCCCAGGGGTGTCGTTATAGTCATCATCATCTTTATGGATATCAACAACTTCAGCAAAACCGGGGTAACAGCGAGCTTGCATTTCCAGGACTCGCTCTCGGGCCTCTTCATCTGTTAGAGCCAAAACTCCCCATTCGCAAAAGTAGTTTTTCCACGATTCCTGCCCAAGAAGGCAACCCTCATGCCCAGGCCAATTTTCACCAAGCCCTTGGTCGATCAAGACCCGGTAATAGTGCATGCCTTCCTGAGGCTCCCGATTGGAACGCAGTTCATCGAAATATTTCTCAGGCATCAAGCCAGTCGCAAACAACTTCTGTTCTACATCTTCGACTAACGATGATTCGGGCCGTTCAGATCGCAAGGATTCCCACAGGGACTCCATCAGGTAACGAATATCATCTAAAGGAATGTAATCCAGGTCGCGAATTGAAGTGTTCACACACTTCTCGGCAAGGGCACCGGTAACTCGATGCTCACCCAGTGCAACCCGGGCACAGTATTCAATTACGGAACAATGAAAATCCCCGTTTTCAAGAAGTTCTTTCTCTTTACAGATGGCATCCAGCGCCAACTGGGGTTGATTAAGTTTCAAGTTCGCAACCGCTCGATAATAGTTCACCGGAGAAGCTTCTCCCACGAACTCCTGGTATCGATTGAGGTAGTTCAACATGGCTTCAAATTGCCGCAAATTAAAGGCAATCATTGTCGCTTCCCAAGCGACGGCATCGCTTTCATTACCTTCCCGCAAACAAAGGTCAAGCACGTGCATCGCATCCCGCGGACGATCGGTCATCTCGTAAATTTCAGCCAGCTTCAAAGCGATGTTCCCACTTTGCCGATCCAGTTTAAATCCACGAGCGTAACATTTCTCCGCCTCTCCAACATCTTCCCTTTCAAGAAAAAAAGCGCCTGCCCGAGCATAAGTTTGTGGACCATTTTTTTCCAACTCCAATGATTTCCGGAAAAGTTGTTCTAACCTCGCTGGTGTAATCCTTCCTTCCTCAGGGTCTTCGCCGACCAGTCGAAGCTCATTACCGACAGTGGCTAACAAAGATAAAACCACCCCATTTTCCTTGAACGGTGCGGCAAGTCGATTTGCCCATTTCCAAATTTCATCCAGTCGGTTTACGAGCGTTGGAGAAATCATCATGCCCATCAGGTTCAAAACACCGCAAGTATCCGATTTTGTTACGGTCTGCTCAACGTCAAATCCCAACAGCTCTTCAACGATCACGTTGGCTTTTTCTGCGGATTGTTCCCGGTAGGCTTCTTGTATCTTTTCCACAATCGAATCGAGTTGCTTGATGAGAGTAGGCACCTCACCTGCAAATGGACTCGCTACTGTCTCCGGCTCCTTTGCACTGGCAGCTTTAGTATCGGGAAGTGATGCATGGAAATCGGTACACGCCAACCCCGTTTCACGGGTCTGCACACCCAGCAAACAGGGATCAGAATCAGCACCCATGATTTCCTCTATTCGCCGGATTGTCAGCCAGTCATCGGACTCGCCAGCTTTTTCTTCAAGTCTTTCGACAAGCCTGTCAGCGGCTTCCGTTTCTCCGGAAATCCTTTTGACTGCGATTAAACGCAAACGATTCTCAAACCAAAGGTGTAAAGCGCCATGCCCCCAAAGCTTTCGGTCCCAACTTGAAAGAATGTTATCGGCAGCCGAAAAATCCTTATGCATTGCCGCCAACAAGGCATCGTTCTGATCACGCAACAGATGAAAAATCGGGGATTCACCAAAATCGGGAAGTTGCTGATAAATTTCATGTTTTGGAAGCAGTGGATCCAATCCCTTGAGAATGCGTATGGCATCTAGCTGAATTAGCACATCAAATTTTGCATGCAGGGGAACATTCACGCCTTTTTCATCTGTCAGTTCCAGCGATGTCTGCAACCGTTCTTGCGCCAGGTCAAAATCCCCCTGGAGGGCCTCGATCCAGCCCAATTTCATCATCGCCAACCACCGACGATTTCCCCGACTTTGCCATTCACCCTGGTGATCAACAACAGCTTGGCATTGATACCTGGCCAAATCAGCATCATCGGCAGCAAGATAAACATCACCGGCATATTCTTTAAAACACTGGATACAGCCTAACTTCCCCGTTTTTCGGCAAACTTGAATTCCACCATTGATGCTGTCATGCAGGCCTTTGCTGTTGAACCCTTCCGTTTGGCCTGCGGCATCGGCGAGGTTTTCGTACACACATGAACTCAAATCATGCACCATGAAATCAAACCATTCTTCGGAAAGATTTGGTTGTATTTTGAAGCACTCTTCTGGTTTTTGAAAAAGCGCAATCAGCTTAATTGCCCGATCCTTGGTGGTATTGAAATCAAGCAAATTGCCGGCCTGGGTCATCTGAAAAAAAGTGCCATGAATGTAAAATATGGCACGCCCTTCCCGTTCAGCCATTTCACGCAGTTCACCAAATTTTTCAAAGCTGCTTCTCGATTGGCACTGGGCTATGAAATCACCGGCTGCCGAAGAAATCTTCTCCAGTTCTTCGTCAATTTCATTTTCGGAGTATCCTTCTGACATTCACGCAGCCTTTTATTCGAATTGTTTC
>JAZABE010000490.1:0-1072 GCA_036137535.1 Planctomycetota bacterium
ATTTAGCCGGGAGTCCTGTAAATTACTCCCACCCCATTTCCAACCCGTGATCGAGAATCCTCAGTATCTAAACGCCCGGGGTGGAATGCTCTTGGGTTCGGCATTGGCTGGGCTGGCTATCGAGAACTCGATGCTCGGGGCCGCCCATGCTCTGGCAAACCCTTTGACGGCCGAATATGGTATCGCCCACGGCCAAGCGGTCGGTTTAATGCTGCCTCATGTGATTCGCTTTAATGGAGTTGAATTTGGAGGGCTATATTCAGAACTCCTGAATCATTTGAGCCCGAAAAAAATCAACGATGCGGATGACCAACACAATACCCATGAGCTGGCAGAGTTTATTCAGCAACTGTTGACCACCGCGGGATTGGCAACGCGATTGTCGACTCTGGATGTCGATTCGAATATACTGGAAACCCTGGCAATTGACGCATCCAAACAATGGACCGGGGGGTTCAATCCTCGCCCGGTGGATGCAGAAACCCTACAGTCGCTTTACCAGCAAGCTTACTAGTCGGATCCTTCCGGTAGACCGCGCTTTTCAATTTTTTCACCACCTTTCAAACCGAACAGTGACCGATGTTTCGCGCTTTTAGCATTGTTTTCGTTTCCGTGTTGTTTTCCCCAACCGGAATTAATGCACAAGGTCTAGAACCGCAGCCCGGTTCTCCCAATGCTGCTTCCAAGGACGGGAACAAAAAAACGGATGAACAAAAACCTGCCACGGTAAAGAACCGACTTGAAGATGCCTGGACCATGTTCCGCGGAAACCCACTCGGGACAGGCTATTCAAACACAAAGCTTCCAAACGAGCTTGATTTATTGTGGACATTCAAGGTGCCCCAAGGTGCTTTCGAATCCACAGCAGCCATTGTGAATGAGGTCGTTTATATCAGCGATCTCGATGGCAAGGTCTATGCGTTGGACCTAACCACGGGCAAAAAAAATTGGGAGTACAAAGTCGACAGCGGATTTTCTGCATCTCCGGCGGTGCGAGACGGACTGATTTTTGTAGGTGATTATGACGGGACATTTTATTGCATCGATCTCCAGGGCAAACTGAAATGGAAGC
>JAZABE010000491.1:0-1732 GCA_036137535.1 Planctomycetota bacterium
ATATTATGGTGAAGAAAAGGGCGAAGAAGTTGAAATTGACTTTGCCATTGATCGGGAAACTGGAGGGATTGACGGTGTTGTTGACGGTGAAAAAGTCGAGTACGAAGACATCGTTGGGAGGATTGGAGCGCAAACCGCAAAACAGGTCATCATCCAAAAGGTGCGTGAGGCAGAACGCGATGCCCTGCTGATTGAATTTGAGGACCAAATCGGCGAAATGGTTAGTGGTGTCATTGAACGCACCGACGGTGGAACAATCACGGTTAACCTAGGGTCTGTGGAGGCAATCTTGCCGCGTGGCGAACAGATCCCTGGTGAATCCCACCATACCAAGGAAAGGGTTCGTGCCGTGATTTCCGAAGTCAAAGCGCAGGGAAGCCGGGTCAGAGTGATCCTGAGCAGAACACGCCCTGTCTTGGTGCAACGATTATTTGAACAGGAGATTCCCGAGATCATTGATGGGGTCATTGAATTCAAGGGAGTCTCACGTGAACCTGGCTTTCGCAGCAAAGTTGCGGTCTCGAGCTCTGACTCTAAAGTGGATTGCGTCGGAGCCTGCGTGGGAGTCCGGGGAAGCAGAATCAAGAATATCGTGGACGAACTGTCCCGTGAACGAATTGACATCGTTCGTTACGACGAAAATCCGCAAGTGATGATCCCTAATGCACTTCAACCGGCGGAAGTCGACGAAGTGATTTTATGCGAAAAAATTGGTCGCGCCATTGTGTTGGTTCGCGAGGATCAATTGTCGTTGGCGATTGGAAAACGCGGTCAAAACGTAAGACTCGCTAGTAAATTGTGCGGCTGGGATGTCGAAATCATGACACAAGAAGAGCTCGAGTCTCAAATTGAACGTGCAGTGATTGGCTTTAGTGAAATCAAGGGAATTGACGAAGATTTAGCTAACGCACTAGTAGGAGAAGGTTATTTGTCATACGATGACTTGGAGGTGATTGAGCCCGATGTCCTCATGGAAATGGGCGATTTAACCGAGGAGCAAGTCGACGCAATTGTTGAACAGGCTGAAAAACGCGCGTTAGATGCCGAGACTGCTGCTGAAGAACAGAAACGTAAAAAGAAATTGGAAGAAGCGATGCTTGCGCAGAAACTTCAATCCAATCCGGTTGTAGAACAGCCTATAGCAAGTCAACCTGCCGCGGACGGGGATGAAAACACCAGCTCTGGCGGCAGTGAAGATAGTCAGGAAACTGTAGATTCAGCAAATGAGGTATCGACAGATTCTGAAAATTCGGATTCGGGTGCCAGTTAACCATGGCCACGAATAATAAAGAATCATTTTCTGGTTTGTCTGAAGTGTCACTTTTAGGTTACCTGAAAGGGCGTCGGACGAACCGGGAGACGGTGTATGTAGCAATTTCGCAAATTTTTAGACGGAAGAAAAAACACTTTGGCGGTACGGATCTATTCGTTAGCAAAAGAGTTGAACATCGACAACAAAGAGCTTGTCAGCATCTGTGAAAAAGCAGGATTGCGGGGTAAGGGGTCTGCGCTGGCAAGCCTGGAAGATGACGAAGTCGCCAAAGTCAAAAATTACATCTCCGAACAAGCAACCCCCTCCCAAAAGAACCCCGAAAATGCTTCTGTCGAAGCGCACCGGGTTGAAAAACCAGCACGCGCCAAGTCGCCGATGCGCGACTTTTCAGCAAAGCTGCTTTTTCTAGGAAAGGCAAAGAAAAAGGAAATGTAAAAGTAAAAGGAAAAGGAAAAGGAA
>JAZABE010000492.1:0-1050 GCA_036137535.1 Planctomycetota bacterium
AGGAACTTGAATATCAGAGTTCATTGGAACTTGAAGCTCGTACGCATGACCGGTTGCGGTGTTTGCCGTTGGCCCGCGAGATCACGATTCATGCGCGGCAAGAACTGGTCAGGCGATTAGACAGTTACGAACTGGAGCAAACGGAGTTATTTGAAAAAGTCGTGAAAATGATCAATGAGAAATTTATTGATATAATTCAGCGTCACGCCTTGTCCGGGAAAGCCATCGTTAATTCTGAAGATCCCCTGTTTGCAGATCCCGCAACCTTGCCCATTTTGATCGATGTTTTTTCCGAACGGGGATACCATGCGGTTGTGGACAAAACCATTACTGAGATCCCAGACCGATTTGATGTAAAGTCGGGAAAAATCGAAACTCGAAAAAAAACCATTTATCGTTTTGAGATTACGTTCAAAGGTTCGGATATTCGACGAGGATAAGCCAATCCCAATTCTCAAAAGGTTTCAGCGAGTAACGTTTTCAACGCGTTTTTTTCAGTGGCCGGTAAAAAAAGAGGTTTCCGCTGGGCCATAGTGGCTCTCAGGCTGTCCATCCAGACGCCGTCCGTCTCCGCGGCCCACAGCAGCTCGGCGAGTTGGCGGGTGTTGCCCACTTCGAAAAACCCCGGATAATCATCACCCAGCAGCCCAATGGTCGCCTCGATTTTAGACGCCACGATGGGCACATCGTTGACGATGGCTTCAGAAATCACACCGGGTGCTCCTTCCTGAATTGACGTCAATACAAACAGTTGGCTGAAAGCCAGTTGTTGCAGTGCCTCGGAGTGGGTTTGTTTGCCAAGCCACCGGTAGCGTGGGTTCTCCTGCATTTCGGTTTCCACCTGAGCAATGTATTGGTCTTCGAGGATTTGTCCAATATGTCGAATGGTGATTTTTGAGTGATTCGGCAACAAGCGGGCGGCGCAGGCTGTTCGCATCGGGTCCTTGACGGTTCTTAAATGGCCTATCACAGCAACCTCGAAGTGGTCTGTTGAATTGGTGGGCTCAAGAATGACGGGTTGAGCTGATTGATAAATGACTTTGCACTTAG
>JAZABE010000493.1:0-3656 GCA_036137535.1 Planctomycetota bacterium
ATTGGTAACCGTTGGTGAGGGGCAGACGTTACTTCAAAAAGCTGATTCAGTTGGGAAGTATGCTGGACTGAGTCCTGGGCAATTGTTTCTCCAGTACGAAGGCATGAACCCATCAGGCAGCTTTAAAGACAATGGTATGTGCGCAGCCTTTACACATGCAAGGGCCATTGGTGCGAAGCGAGCGGCTTGCGCGTCGACTGGAAACACCAGTGCCTCCCTGGCTATGTATTGTTCGGTAACCGGTTTGATGAATGCGATTATTTTTATCGGCTCGGGTAAGATTTCTTTTGGCAAACTTTCGCAAGCACTCGATTACGGTGCGTTGACGATCCAGATATTAGGCGACTTTGATGACGCGATGAACCAAGTTAAAGCAGTCAGCCGTAAGCTTGGGATATACCTCGTGAATAGTGTCAACCCATTTCGGTTGGAAGGGCAGAAATCGATCATTTACCGGATTCTCGAAGGTCTAAACTGGGAAGTTCCAGACTGGATCGTGGTTCCAGGAGGGAACTTGGGAAATAGTAGTGCCTTTGGAAAAGCGTTGATCGAGTTAAAGCAACTGGGCCTAATTGATCGGATGCCCCGTTTGGCGGTGGTTAATTCCGGTGGTGCCAAGACGCTTTATGAACTTTATGAAGAACAAGGGCTCAGGTGGAACGCCGATTGTCCCGAGCAACCTATCGAACAACGTTATTTTGAAAAATTAAATCAAACGGGTGCCAAAGCTTCGACATTGGCTAGCGCCATTGAAATCAATCGGCCAGTGAATTTAAGAAAATGCCTGAGGGCCTTGGACGCTTGTGATGGAGTGGTACGCTGTGTCTCCGATCAACAGGCGGTGGATGCCAAAGCCAAAATTGCAGCAGGGGGAATGGGATGTGAGCCCGCGAGTGCGACGAGCGTTGCGGGGGCGAAATTACTGCGGGAAGAAGGGGTCATCGCCTCATCGGATCGAGTGGTTTGTGTGTTGACGGGGCACCATTTAAAAGATCCCAATGCTACAGTTGCCTACCATTCCACTGATCGGACCGAGTTTCAACGGGTGTTGGGAGAATATGGCGTGCAAAGAGCATCTTATGCCAACCATGCTATTGGCGTTCGGAATGATCTTGGTGATATTATAAAAGCGATCAAATTGTATAGTTAAGAGGTGGTTTTGGTGAAAAAAATTGGAGTGAATGGTGCAGATGGCAGGATGGGGCGTCGGTTGGTAGCCCTTGGGCATGCCGACCCGAGAATAGAGTTGGCGGCAGCGATTGAAGCCTCGGCGTTTGAGGATCTCGGAAAAGATGCTGGTGCAGCAGCCGGAATCGGGGAAATCGGTGTTGCCTACACTGATCAATATGATCCGCAAATTGAAGCCGTGATTGATTTTTCGACTCCTTCGGGTTGTGAAACGGCGGTCAAAGCTTGTGTTGCCAATGGCACCCCGCTGGTGGTAGCGACGACCGGTTTAAGTGATGATCAGCTCTCTGCGGTTGAAAAGGCCTGTGAAACGATACCGGTGGTTTGGGCTCCCAATATGAGCATGGCCGTTAACCTGACGATGAAGTTGGTGGAATCCGCGGCTTCATCATTAAGAAAGGTCACGTCCGGTGTGGATGTGGAAATTCTGGAACGACACCATCGTTTTAAGGAAGATTCCCCTTCAGGCACTGCGTTAAAATTTGGAGAACTCATCAAACAGGCAATGGGTCAAACCTCTGAATCGCATGGTCGTCAGGGCCAGGTGGGGAAACGCCCTCAAGCTGAACTAGGCTATCATGCGATTCGAACCGGGGATAATCCGGGTGAACACACCATTGTTTTCGGTATGCTGGGTGAAACGATCGAGCTGCGTGTTGCGGCAAGTAATCGTGATTGTTACGCGTTGGGGGCATTGGAAGCCGCGATGTGGGTGGTGGGTCAGCCTGCAGGTAAATACAATATGTACGATGTCTTAGGGATTTGAATTTGGGACCTGTTTGAAGGAATGAAATTCCATGGCAAAATGCAATACAGGCTATATTTGCCAAGTGTGTCACGAAGAAGTCAAAGGCTTGACGCAGAGTGACTTGTATCTGCGTTATGTGATTGGACGGGTGGATCCTGAAACGCTTCACCTTCAACCCGAACGGCATATTCGGTGCAATCCTTCATTGGCCCAGTTCATTGAGGATAAAAACTTTGAGTCCTTAAAAATCGATCCGAATTTCTCAAAAGCCAATATGGACGCGGATTACGTGTCCCAGCAGACCCAATTGGTGACTCGAGGTTTTGAGCGTTTGAAAGAAATTTCAAAATCGAGCCTTTCGGTTTTGGAATACCCGTTAAAAGAATTTCGGAGACAAGACGTGGAGGAATCCATTTAACCTAATCCTTGGTTGGCAAGGCAAGGCATTAGGATCGGTTGTTAACCCGGTTTAGGATTTTTTCTTGGGTGAATTGGTAAGCGGCGGTTCCCGCGACAATCGCCATGGCCGCAGTGTAAGTGAGCAATCGGCAAGGAATGGGCATTAGCCTTGCCGAACGGGTGATGGCGGCGGCGATGGGCAAGGCGGCAACGCCTGCAGTCGCAGCTTTCCAGGCTCCGGATACCTGGGTTGATTGTCGCCTGCCAGTTTTACACCAGACGGCGAAATGTTCGCAGTTGTCCTGGAGGAGGCTATAACCGGTTTTGCCCACCTGACTTTGCGCAAGGGCAATGGTGGTTGCTGGAGAAAAGACAGGTAGAGTGTAGTGCCGAACATGGATAGTTTGGTTCGCTGCAAAATCGTCGATTGTAACTTCTTGGATCCTGGGAGGGTTTTTATTGCAAAACGCTGGCAGCTTCCGGCGGAGCGTGGATTCAAAATGAATAACACGGTGGTTGCCCAGGTAGATACCGTGGTGGCTGTAGCCGCCGCAATCAATGAAAAGATGATCAGCCGGTTGGAAATCAGCTTGGGATCGGCTTGATTTCTCGACGTTAATTTGGTCGCTCAGTGCTTTAAGCGGGTTTGGGTGTTGCGAGTTACGGAGTGACGATCGCACTGGTGAGGCTAAAAATCGTTAAAAGTATTGAGTCGGCTGGAAACTTGCCAAGCCCTGAAAATGAGACCCCAGTTTAGTGGGAACTGCGTGGCAGGGCCACTGGGAAGCGGGAGTATTGGTTTGGCGCCAAAATCGGGTTGGCGATTGTGGGAAACGCCGGAATTTCTGGTCTTAATCGACTTCCCTAAAGAATAGCTCGTCCGGCATAATGGAAAGGGCTGGGTGATCCCAGTGCTAAATGATCAAGTCTTCAATTGAAAATAAAACCAATGTTCAGAATTAATTGCGTTCCGCCCGTTGTCAGCTTGTTGTGCCTGATGGTTCAATTCGTTTTTGGGGTTCAAGACGGTTCGAGCCAACCCGGTTTAGATATTGCCGAAGCCGATCCTAAGAAAGCGTCTCTGTTGGAAGGGCAATTGATCAGTCATTCCCGGCAGTTGACTTTTGCGGGTCGACGTGCTGGTGAAGGTTATTTTAGTGCAGATGGTAAGCAAGTCGTTTTTCAGAGTGAACGCGACCCATCAAATCCCTTTTACCAGATCTACCTGATGGATCTTGAAACCGGTGATATCAATAAGGTCTCCCCCGGGCACGGAAAAACAACTTGTGCCTGGATTCATCCTTCCGGGAAAAAAATTCTA
>JAZABE010000494.1:0-14332 GCA_036137535.1 Planctomycetota bacterium
GGGCAGCACAAGGGATTGATATCGATGTCGTTTATGTTGATCCCAGTTCCCGGGCTCGCTGGCCGATTGATCGAAAGGATCTCTTCTCCAGTGCCTTGTATGACGTTTTCATTTTCCATGATCTGGATGCAAGTGTTTTTTTTAAGAAAGATGACCCCCGGAGCAGTTTGGGCACGTTGGTAAACCAAGTCGAGAAGGGCAAGGGATTCCTGATGATTGGCGGCAATCATAGTTTTGGGGCCGGTGGCTATCATGATACACCATTAGGTAATATTCTCCCCATTGCGATGGATCAATTTGAGAGACAGTCGTTTTCGTTTGGCCAACGGCGGAGCGATCTGCATGTGCCAGGTCCGATTGCCTTGAGGCCAGCCCGTAGTCATTATTTGACGAAACTGTTTGTGACTGAAAATGAAAAAAACTGGACAAAACTGCCTCCCTTGTCGAGCGTCAATCGTTTCAAAGGCATCAAGGATCAGGCACGAGTTCTGTTGGAGTCAACGGATGCCGACCCTGTATTGATCCAAGGGAATTTTGGAGGGCGGATCCTGCTGTTTGCCGGGGACTCTACTTGGAAATGGTGGACCAGTAGCAACAAGGAAATTCATAAACGATTTTGGCGGCAAGTCATTCTCTGGTTGGCAAAACGGGATGGAATGGGCAACGATAACATCTGGGTGAACTTGCCCCAACGAAGAATAGAGCCAGAGACGGATGTTCGGTTTACCTGTGAGGCGAGTTCGACATTGGGTGAAAAAATCAAATCAGCCCAATTCATGGGTGAGTTGATGGGGCCAGATGAAGAGGTTCACCCCGTTGTAATTACAACCTTTGAAGGTGAATCAACCGGCGACATTGATAGTGATTTGCTGAGGAGCCCTGGTAAATATTCATTATCGGTCGCCGCAACCCAAGACAATCGGGAGCTCGGATCAACACGAATCGAATTTGTCGTGCTAGACCGTGACAGCGAGAAATCCAACCCAGTCGCGGATCCGGGTCGGTTATTGCGAATGTCTAAGCAAACGAGCCATTGGGGTGGCCGCTCTCTGCCTCCGGAGGAATTTGGTTCCCTGATTTCAGAGATTATTGAGAAAAGGGAGGATCAGGAGATTGAAATCGAAGTCAAATGGCAATTGGGCGATACGTGGCAGGATGCCCTGGCGGTCGTACTGGGGTTCACTTGCTTGTTGGGATTTGAGTGGACGCTTCGAAAAAAGTGGGGGCTGGTTTAATTTGGGGGCATTCGGTCGACATCTGGGCTTGTTACTTGGCTCCGGATGGCCGAAATGTGCCCTTTTGGTGGAAAAGATTGCCAATGAGTCCGGAAATAAAAAATGAGTCCGGAAATAAAAAAAGAAGGGTCCCCGCTCGCCGCAACAGGAACCCTTCCATTTTTTGGCTGTCCGAACGAGATTACCTTGTCCGGAGACCCACAGCCGTTATCATCTATCGGGATACGATTCCGTAAACCTTTAAATTGCGAATGAACGTATTGTTTCCACCATAAAGAATAAATCTTTAGGAAACGTAATTTTCCGGACCATCAAATTAATCGTTACAAATTAACATCCAATGACCAAAATAGCCAAGCTTGCACTCGAAGATGGGACCGTTTTTACAGGGGTTTCGTTTGGTGCTGAAGGTGAGATCGACGGTGAAGTTGTCTTTAACACTTCGATGACCGGATATCAGGAGATTCTCACGGATCCCAGTTATCGTGGACAAATCGTGACGATGACTTGTCCCGAAATTGGGAATGTCGGAACAAACCCAGAAGATCTTGAAAACCAGTCGCCCCATCTTGCCGGGTTTATCGTGAAACAAAACAGCCAGATTTACAGTAATTTTCGAGCTGACCGATCTCTCAGTGAATTTATGTCTGCCAATGGAGTGGTTGGAATCGAAGGGATTGATACCCGAGCCTTGGTGCGCAAACTCAGGACACAAGGTGCGATGAATGGCGTATTGTCCACAGAGGATCTTGATGATGAGAGCCTGATTGCCAAAGCGGAGCAGAGTCTCGGCTTGGTGGGCAGGGACTTGGTCAAGGAGGTGATTCCAGAACAACCTAGCCAATGGACAGAAAGACTTAGCCCATGGTGGTCCGTCGATCAACAGCCGGATTTGAAGAATGTAGAGAATTGCCCGCATGTTGTGGCGCTTGATTTTGGGATGAAATGGAATATCGCAAGGCATCTTGTGGACCAGGGTTGTCGGGTCACCATTCTTCCGGGCACTTGCTCGGCAGAGGAGGTGTTGGCCAACAATCCAGATGGTGTTTTTCTTTCTAATGGGCCTGGGGATCCCGAGCCCTTGATCTATGCCATTGAAACGATTAGGAACCTGTTGGGAAAAGTGCCTGTGTTCGGGATCTGTCTTGGCCATCAGTTGCTTTCACTGGCTGCAGGAGCGAAGACTTTCAAGATGAAATTTGGCCATCGAGGAGCCAATCACCCAATCTTAAATCTTGCAACTCAAAAGATTGAAATCACAACCCAAAACCATGGGTTTGCGGTGGCAGACGATGATTTTCCGGAATGGCTCGAAGTCACTCACCGAAACCTCAATGACAATACGATTGCTGGATTAAAGCATCGGGAGCACCCTGCCTTTAGTGTGCAGTATCACCCCGAAGCGTCAGCTGGACCTCACGACAGCCAGTATCTGTTCAAACAATTTCACGAGATGATGCGGTCAAACGCAAAGGGTGCAGTCAGCTCTTAGATCTAGCAATTAAGAGCAAGTGCCGGTTGATTTCTATTTGAGAATCAAGTTGTAAAGTCTATTAGAGAAAGATTAGATTCCCTTCAGAGTGTCCGAGAGGTCAACGCGGTTTGCATCTGCCCATAGGCTTTCTAGACTGTAAAATTGACGGGTTTCTTCATCAAATAAGTGGATTAAGACGGTGCCGTAATCCAGAACGATCCAGCGGCTTTCATCATACCCGTCAAGGTTCATCCGCTGATCATCGAGTTCCTTTTCAAGTTTTTGGTCAATGGCTTCGCTCATGGCGTGGAGTTGGCGGCGACTGGTTCCAGTAGCAATGACAAAATAATCAACCCAGGCGACGCTTCCAGTCATGTCCAGAACGGTGACTTCGGTCCCCCGGTTTTCCGCGGCTACCCGCGCAGCGGCTAAGGCCAGCTCCAGGCTTTTTTCCGGGTTAGCCCTGGAAATCGCGACGAGATTTGGAACGTCTTCCAATGTGGATTCCTGAAAAGTGATCTGAGTGAAACATCATAGGATAGCATGAACGCGAATTCAGCTGGACGCAAGGTGCCCAATACAGAGAGCCTCAAATTGCCGGAAAATGAACCTATTCTGGAAGTTCAACACCTGAGAGCTTGGGTCGGAAATTTCGTTCCCCGCAACCATTACGTCATGCCCTCGGGGACGGGTTTTGGGCGTTCAAGTTACCCTGCTTTATCGAGAATTTTTGGGCTGCTGTTTTGCGTTTCGGCTGGAATGTTATAAACGGCCGGCTCGTCAAGCCCGTCCCCGTTGAAATCGCCGACCACCGGAACATCTTCAACGGTTCCAAGTTTGAAGACTTTATCAGTGGCTTCCAAGGCTCCGTTGGCATTGGAGTCAATCAGCCACGTGCCCGCGCGGTAAACGCCAATTTGCTCGATGCCATCTCCATTAAAGTCACCGACCACTGGAAGATCGCCTTCTTGGCCAAACTCATAGGAGCGATCTTGTGATGTGAGTCGACCATCACCATTAATATCGAGCTTCCAGGTGCCATCTTTAAAAGTTCCGATGTTTCTCACACCATCTCCATTCCAATCCCCACAAACGGGCCATTCTTGGTTGCTGCCAAAATGGAACACATGATCAATCAGATGGTTTTGGACACTGCCCTTTGCCTTGGATTTCATCTTTCGATAACCGCTGGTCGCCTTTTCTTTTTCAGGAGGGGTGTTTTTCGCAGGGCCCGATAAAGAATTGGCTAAATCCGGTAGCCCCGGTTCACAATCAATCGCCCGCAGATCATTGGGCCATTGGGGTCCGAAAATTCCAATATCGTCTTTGCCATCACCGTCCCAATCGCCAACCACTGGCAAATCAGAGGGGGTGCCCAGTTTGGCCCACAGATCGTCACGATCCCATTGCCTATTCCCGTTGAGATCAACAAACCAAAAACCATGGAGATAAATTAGCAACTCGTCGGTGCCGTTTCCATCAAAATCACCTGATAGCGGGATACCGTGTTCCATGCCGAAGGGAACTTGATAAGTTTTGGGCGTGGTTTTGATTTGGGCCACCGTTTGCTGGCTGATCTGCCAAACTCCACGATCCATGGATCTGCCATCCCAGTCCGCGTCGGTTAGGTAAGAAATATTTTGCCATTGCGTTTCGGCACCTTGATCTCCCCGGGGGGCTCCTCCATTGAGAATACTTAAATGCCAGCTGTAGGTGACAGTGTCCGATGGCGGCGCGGCCAACCCACTGATGACAACCGTTGAAGTTCTCGTCAGCGCGGGGTAAACCCATTCCTGGGCAACGAAGACCGGGGCTGTTTGTGCTGCCAGGGTTAGCGGGGTTGATGAAGGTTGAAGTGGGATTTCGGCTTTGGCATCGGTTGCGAGTTCGCTGAAATTGTTTCTTTGCGCGTTGTCACCCCAGTTCAGTGCAATCCTGAGGATAGCGTCATTGGCGGGATCGACACTGGCGTCTAATGTCGAAAGAATCGTAGGGTTAATCTCATCAGTTGGGTTCACTGGAATTCCCAGATTGGTCCCCTGGGTGTCAACATGATCGCGGAATCCAGCAGGCTGAATCTCAAACACTCCGTAATTACCCTGCTTCAATCCCGTGAATTCATAAAATCCATTGGAGTTGGTTTTGACCTGAATCGGTCCGTTAGGATAGATGCCCGGCAACGCTGATTCTGCGGTAATCGGTAACCCGGTAATTCCATGGCGCAATTCGAGCGAAACGCCTGCCAGTCGAATATCATCTGCGGTCAGTTGGCCATCCCGCAGAGCCCTGGCCTCGTCGTTACTCAGCGTCTCTCCTGCCTGCAAGGTAATTGGCTCACCGTCCTGGAAGACAAACCCGGAAATGGTTGCCGCCGGTGATTCAAAAAAGTTGTAGTGAATCCTGTGTGTTCCGGGGGCAACGGTTATCGATGAAATTAAGTTTTCACCAACAACCCCATCGCCAGGCAGGCCAGAATCTCTGAAGATACCAATGGATTCGCCAACAGAAAAATAACTGGATGGCTGGGTTTGTTTGATCGAATAAGAACCGGGATGCAAGCCTTCGAAACGGTACTCGCCGCTGGCATCTGTTGTGAAGTGTTGGATGACCTGTTGATTGTGCCCGATCAATTGGATGAGCACGTTGGTGAGCGGCTGTTCACCGATCTGCGGATCAAAGAGGCCATTTTCGTTGATATCGGTATGAACCCGGCCGGTCAGGGTGGATTCTTGCAGTTCTCCAAAATTGTAATTAACCCCCTGTTCACCAGGGTTTAAAACAACATTAGTGAACTGGTCGTTGAAAACGGCCAAACCTCGACTCACACCGTTTACGGTACCCAGTGACTCCTGTCCATCGAGGAGGCCTGTAGGCTGGGTTTCACTGAGAGTGTATGTCCCGGGGGCAAGGTTGTTGAATTCATAAAAACCGTTGGCATTGGTTAGGGTTGTCAGTTTCTGCCCGGCGGAATCTTCAGCAGTGATCATCACACCACTTAATCCTTGGTAGGCCGGTGACAGCGGGTCAACGCAATATCCGGTTGCATCGGCCAGCCCGACGTGTCCGGAAAGAGAGCTCGCGCGGGGGTCAAGTGAGAAGCGGATGAGACCACCCGCAGTCCTGTTTTCGATGGATTGAAATCCATGGGTTGCTTTTCGATAGAATTGCGACGGCAAGGTTGACAACCTTCCGGTATCGTCAAGGTCATCAGCACCAAAGTCAAAGCTGTAGTCAAACGTGGCTAATGAAACTGCTGGATCGGGGGAAAACGTGTAACGGGAGTCCCAGGCAGAGACTTGTAGCGATGAGCCGGAAAACTCAATTCCGGACGTCACTTGATCATGGGGTTTTGAGGAAAAAAACTGGTCAACATCGATCGTAAAGGCCAGTAAATCTCCGGCCTCGAATCCAACCAAGTCCAAGGTTAGTCGGGTGCCTCCGTCAGTAACACTGGCAGTGATTTCTCCGGGGTGGATGCCTACACTTTTGGGAGACCATTGAAATCCATGGGCATCACCGACCCCGAGGCGATTAGCGGGGTTGCTGTTGTGAAGGACGTCAAAATAAACATCCGTGTCACCCAAGGAGAGGTTGCCGTCTTGATCACCGTCGATGACGATTTTTGAAATGGACGTGGTTGGTGATCCGCCTTGGTAGTACAGGTAAAATTGATCCGGTTCGGCATCCGTACCACCATCGCCTTCGATGTAGACGGCCCCAAGTTCCAAGGGATTTGCTGCCAGCACTCGACGGTCTTCCATGGATTCGAACCGACACCGACGAAAGCAACCCGGAACGTTTTTTTCGATTCCATTCGGACGAGCGGTTCGGGTGTCGTCTCTCCCAAAAATTCGTCGCAATAAATTCATGATTTTTCCTTTGATCCCGGTTCGGACCAGTGTGGACCGCTGCAATTATTTGGCAATTTTGGATCCACGCTTTGAAAGGTGAATCCGCTCGGATTTTTTTGTGTTAATGAAGGAGGGATCGATTTCCCAAATTCGAATTTGTGTGTCGAAACCAGCGGATATCAACTGATGACCGGTAGCCACCAGTTCACAGATCGATCCCCGGTGTCCCTGCAAACATCCAGTTTCTGTTTTTTCTGCTTGTCTTGCCGTGAGGTCCAATATCCGGACGAGGTTGTCGCTTCCCCCAACCGCAATTTTCGATTCCCCTAAATAGGCAATCGAGAAAAATTTGGCATGTTTTCGGATCAATAGGTCGGAGGTTCGACTGGAAATTTTGATCCGCCGTACGGTTTGGTCGTCGGAACAGGTGACGATTTCGTTGGGTGAGATGAACACCAGATCCCGGATTCGTTTTTGGTGGCACTGAATGTCGCAGACGGTCGTTCCCTGCTCAGCCTGGATGATTCGAACCATCCCGTTGCGTCCTCCCACGGCGATCAATTGGTCGTCGGGGGAAAATGCGATCGCCCGCATGTCTGTCGAGGGGCAGGCTAACTGATGAACCCGTTTATGGGATTGGACATCGTAAAGATAGAGTTGGTTATTGAATCCAACGGTTGCCAAGGATTGCCCCCTTGAATCGAGGGCCATTGCAGTGATCGCTCGATCTTCCATCGCAAAGCGGTAATAATTCGCTGGCTCCTCGGCGTTCCAAGCGAGGATTTTATGATCCGAGCCGGCGGTAAAAAGGGTTTTTCCATTCGGGTGATAGACAACAGCCTTGATCCAATCGGTGTGACCCGCCAAGACCCGGATCCGTTTGCCCGTTGCTCGATCCTTGATGCGTACAAGATGATCATCGCCGACGATGGCAATTTCGTGGCTTCCAGGTCGTCCGGCGATTGCAGTCGCAATGGCGGACGGGGCGGTTTGCCCGATCTTTTGATGGTTCCAGTTCAAACGCTTATTTTCTGCCTGAGTCGGGACATTCCATCCTAGGAAGACTGAAACCAGCAAAGCCGTGGCGATCAGCGGTAGGAGGCAGGTTTTCATGGTGTTCTCTTGAATTTCAGCAAAGCGTGGAGTAACGGTTGGTTTGGCAAGCGCAAATGCTATCACTGTCGTTATCGGCAGCCTGTCGCTCCGATCTTGGCGTGGGATCTTGGAAACGAATGAAAGCTGAAAACGAATAACGATTGTTGGGAATTAGCAGGAAAAATCGAAGCGATCGGTCCAAAATACGGGAATCTGATCGATTGACCGCATTAGAATTAAACGGGGAATCGTTAAATTCGTTGTTTGAAGCAGAAAAGGCCTTTGTGCATTGCGGCACAGAACCGGTAGCTAAACCCTGCTGAAAAACGCAGGAGATGAAGGCGGGTCGCGGAGACGCTGTTAGGTCCGCCGAGGAGGCAGTAGTGGATTGTGAGTGCTGTTGTTGCGGTTTGCTGACAGCGGCTGGTTAGTCCAAGAGGTTTTCAGGTCATTGCTGGAGCTGAAAATCCTTAACATTAGACCCGTTAGAAAGTGTTTCCTGAAACTCGTAAGCCTCTTCTTGTTCCATGAACGCTTGGGGGTCCTCGTTGATTTCGGCATAAAATTCGGCCGCGGCGGCCGCATGAGCAAAATGCACATCGATTTTGACTTTGTACTGACCCTTGAGGTTTTTCTGTTCAATCTGGTACTGCCCCTCATGGATGTTGCCGGAGACTGTCGACCCCTCTGTGTCTATTGCTTCAAAGGTAATCCAGCCGGCTGCCACCGGAGCATTGTCGAGCGTGACTGTGCCTTGGACACCCGATTTTCCGCATCCGCAGGCCAAGAGCAAAATCAAGAGACTGCCGCTGAGGGCGACAGGGTTAGTTGGTGTTGATTGTTTCACGGTTGAGTTACAAAAAAATTGACCGAAACAGGAGCTAGTTTTCAAATGCTTCTTTTCCACCTTTGATTTCTTTGCCGTTAATCGAAGCCGTGGCTCGATGGAATTGAATATCCATGGTGTAGGGGATGGCGTGAACCGAGCCGTCAGCCAAGGCGGCGTTCCAGATGACTGGGTGAGCGCTTCCAAAATCATGGCATGACGTGCAACTGCTTTCGTGGTCGCGTACTGGAGATCTTGCGGCGAAGCGGACGGTTCCATTGACGCTTGGCCGGTTATCGACCCAGCCAAATGCTGGCGCTCGATCACCGAAATCGGTTCCCGTTTCATAGCGTTTAGAGTTCATTGCTTTTTCACCAATCAGGTACGTGTTGCTTAATCCATCTCGCACGTCGGCAAAGCGGGTGCTGTGACCCATCCGCCAGATTCCCTGTTTTTTTGTTTGGATCCAGATCTTATTTTGAACGGTCGCGGTTCCACCGTTCATGGCGTAGTCGGTTCTACCGGCATATCCACCGAATCTATCTTTGAAGGAGTTAATCAGAGGATACGGATTCACATCTCGCCGTGTTGGGCAATTCAAGATGGAAAGGGCCGTTTTGGCCGTTTCAAGCTCGGCAGGGGTCAACTCACGCTGGGCTGAACCGAGCGCCCCCCAGCTCTCTGTCAACTTGACTTGCTCGGCAAACATCAGGGTCTTTGCTAGCCAGTTATAGCCACGCATGTCTTTGTTGACTGCGTGGTTTGGCCAACGAACGAGTGACGGAATTAATTCACCCGAGTAGCCGGGGAGCATCTGGAAGGTGCCTTCATAGTTATGGCAGGCAAGGGCCAATTGCTTTAGGTTGTTTTGACATTGAACCCTTCGAGCAGCCTCCCGGGCAGCCTGTACGGCTGGTAGCAGGAGTGCAATCAGAATTCCGATGATTGCGATAATCACCAATAACTCAATGAGCGTAAAGGCGCTTCGAGAAGGAACAAGCGGCTTGAGTCGGACGATCGTAGAGTTCATCTTGTGCCTCGTCATCTTAAGAGGGAGAGGGTTGCAACAGGCTCCTAGGCAAAGCTTGAATTTTCTGAAAATCATTATTCCCCAGCGGCTGCCCGCTAGACATTTGGGAAGTTCCCGAAATATATCCAATTCAGAAATGGGGTGCAAACAAAAAAGGGGCTGCTCTCAGGCCAAATCACCCTAATCTCATCCAAGTCCTTGGCAAAAACTGGTTGCGAGCGATGGAACCGCCGATATAATAGTTCATTCCCGAGTTTTTAGTGGGAAAAGACCTAAACTGGGGCGCTGTAGCTCAATTGGTTAGAGTACTGGACTGTCGATCCAGTGGTTGCGGGTTCGAGTCCCGTCAGCGTCGCTTCTAAAAGTCAATAAAATAGAAAAGGGTCAGCGGCATCGAAGCTACTGACCCTTTTCTATTTTCTTGCTTTTGGGCGGGCTATGAGCGGTTTTTTTCGCAGATCCCTATAGTACCGGCAAAATACCGGTTAGCTTTTCTCTGGTAGATTCCGTCTGTCTTTTTTTTCGCTGGTGTTGAAAAATCAGGCGGGATAACTTGGCTTCGGTCGTCGTGGGGCTCTGCTGACCGCAGAACGTAGAGGCTATCGTCAGCCACCGCCTGGTCGCCGGCACGAAGCAGCTGCTCTTTGGTAGGCAGCTGCTCTTTGGTAGGCAGCTGCTCTTTGTTGCTGTGCCCGATAATTGGCAACCAAACGATTGTATTCGGCTTGTTTCCATTGTAGGTAACTGGTTTTCACCTGGCTCACCATCTCCTGGGCAACAGAAGAGTTCTCCTCGCGCGAAAACACTCGCCACTGACAACGATTGTTGTTCAGAGACATAAATTCAACAATGCGTTGTGCGACATATTCTTCGCCTTGAAACGTGTTGAAATTGGACTGGTTTCCTACGGTGCCGCCGAGAACAAACCAGTCATCTTCACGGGACTCCCCTCCACTGGATCGCTTCATCGAACGCAGCTTTTTCAAGATGGTTTCGTATTGACGTTGCTGCTTTTGGTCTTCAAAAAGAATTCCAGAGGCAGATGAGCTAGGCAAGCCAGTGTTGCCAGCAGAGGAAGGGTTGAGCGAGGCACTTGGCTGAGTCGGATCGATGCCGTCTGTGTCACCGGTCGTGGTCAAGCCACGGTCAGCCGGGTTGTTGAGTGGCTGCAGTTCACCGGCAACGCCGACACAACCCAGCAGGCAGGTAAACCCAAAAAACCAGAATTTCGACATAGCATCAACTTTCAAACGGCGGATACTTGAAACTGCGTCTCCTCGTTATTTTAGGCAATTTGTGCGCGTGGATCAATCAAGTTTTTTGAGCGAAAGTCGGGTTCTTTGCCAATTCTTCATTCGGTTTGATTGTGGCCCGAATGCTTTGGAGCGGGTTTGACCGCGGCGTGCCCTGCTTTTGCAATTCCTTCACGGCAACCAATCCGCAAACCAAAGATTCAAGGAAGTTGCGAATGAGCGAGCTAACGTTGGTCGCGATGTGGCCAAGTTCTATTTCAGTTTTCTTGGGTTCTGTAACGAGCTACAGTGGGCAACAACGAAACGGTTGTGACACCAGGAATTCACTAATGCTTCATTACCAGAGACCAGAGCTGCTGCAGCTCTGGTCATGAAATGCCGCCTTGGTTGGGGTTGAAGATAAAAGATACTGGTGGCCTGTGAAACAGCAGAAATCATTGGCTCACACTTGAGTGCAAAGCTCCTAGCAGCGGGCTATTTCGGTTTTCGCACGCAATAGAGGTTTTTCACCCCTCTTAAAACCAGGGCATCGCCTGCCACGGCCGGTGTAGACCAAAACAGGTCATCGATTTGATTGGTTTGGACCAGCTCATATTTGGGCCCTGAGCGAATGACTAGTGTTTTGCCGGACTCGTCCATCATTAGAAAATGTTGCTTGTCTCCCCACAGGGAAGCGGCCATTGATTTTAAAGGGATCCGCTGCTTGTAATGGACTTCTCCATTCTTGGCATCGTAGCAGGTCAAAACATTGCGGCTGGGGATGTAGACGCAACCGTTACTGGCGATAGGGGAGGGCATGCCGGGCCCGGACCTCTTTTTAAACCAGATGCGATTGTTGTCGGTGTCTTTGTCATAGGCCATCTCTCCCGACAGGTTGGCACCCACAGCTACCAAGGGGCCGCTGCTGAGGGGGCCACTGGTGCCAAAATAGATCCGCTCTGCATCGGCGGCGGGGGAAGCACTGAAAGAGGAGCCCAGCCCGGTAAGCTTCCAATAGGTTTCTCCGGTGTTGGGGTCGTAGGAGGTTACAAAACCAGAACCACAGGTGATCAATTCCAGTCGGTTGTTGTTGTTCCACAGCATGGGTGTTGCCCAGGACGTTCGGCTGGATCGCTTGGACTGCCATTTTTGGGCTCCAGTTGCCGCATCTAGGGCTACCACAAATGAAGCTCGGTCATTATCGCACTGGACAAAAACCCGTCCCTGCCCACAGGTGATTGAACTTCCGGTGCCAAACCCGTTGCCGGTTGGAAAACTGCCTAGGTCTTTTTGCCAAATGAGTTTTCCGTCGAAATCCAGGGCATACAGCTTGCCAATGGCAGCAAAGTAAACAAAAAGTTTTTTGCCATCGCTGCAAGGTGATTCGGTTGCAAACGAATTAGAGCTATGAATTGGATGCTTGGGGCGTTCTTCGGAAAGCGTTTTTTCCCAGAGTTTTTCACCATTGGCCAAGCTGAGACAGGACACATGAAATTTGACCGGTCCAGCGGGCCGCTTCGGCCGCATGTTGCTGACTCCTTTGGCAAAACTGAAGGGTAAATCTGCGCCGACAGCTGACGTCACAAAAATTCGTTGACCAATCACGATTGGGGAGGATAAGCCACCCCCTGGAACCGAGTGCTGCCACGCGATGTTTGTTTTGCTGTCCCATTCCAGTGGGTGGTTAATTTGATCGACGATCCCATTGCCCTTGGGTCCGCGAAATTGGGGCCAATCTTCAGCAGAAGTAAAGGAAGTAAAGACCGTGCCAAAGGTCGCCAAGAGTATTGAAAAAAAGGGTTTTGATTTTTGAGGCAGGCAGGGTGTTAACATCGGGATTCTTGATAAAAGGTGATTTTTGCAGGGTCGCGTTGAACTGCCGACACATTAGATTCCAATTCTTCCAGAAAAACCAGAGTGGGGGCGAGCTTGGGGTCTAGATGGAATCTGCGGCACAGGGGGTTGAGCTGCAATCCAACGGGCCGGTTCGATGTTGAGTTTAATCAACCAGGTGTCATGGATCCATGGGCAATCGCTGCGTTTCAATTTCTGGGAATCGACCTGAACAGGCCCGCATAAAGGCAACGAGGTCCTGTTTTTGCTGAAGCGTTAGCTTCAGTTTTTTGATTTTTTCACTGAGCTGGGGATTGGGGTGGCCGCCTTGGTCGTACCAGTCGACTACTTCCATCAAGGTTTGAAGGGAACCATCGTGCATATATGGCGCCGAAAATTCAACATTGCGCAGTGTTGGTGTTTTGAAGGCCCCTTTGTCCATGGCCTTTTGGGTCACGGCGAACCGTCCTAAATCGGGATTTTTCTTGTCCATGCCAACTCCCAGATTGTGGTATTTTTCGTCGCTAAAATTGGATCCGCTATGGCACTGCGCGCAATTCACTTCCTTTGAAAAAAACAAAACGTATCCTCGTTTGGCGCTTTCGGACATGGGCCGAGCATCACTTTTGCGCTTGATTTCGAGATACTTGACAAAGAGTTCAGGGTCATCCTCGTCTAGGAATTCCAGTTCGTCACCGAGGGTGGTTTCGAGTTTTGCCAAGGCATCGTAGTAATCAAACGGGGAAGGTCCCGTGACGATCGCCCGTTCAAATGTTGCAATCGCTTTACCTACATTTTCAATCGTAACTCCTCCGTCAAAAATGGCATTGAACTGCCGGGAGTAGATGCGGTTTGATTTTAAGAAAACAACGACTTTTTCGTGGGTGTTTCCCATTTCGATCGGATTTGCAATGGGGCCAATGGCCTGGTCTTCCAGAGAACCTGCTCGACCATCCCAAAACTGGGCACCGGAGAGGATGCGGTTGTAGCTGACCGGAGAGTTGCGGTTTCCGGTTTGGCCCTCGACCCCGACTCCGAATGGTGTGTGAGCCCCAAATCCTTCGCTGGGTGAGTGGCAGCTTGCACAGCTGACTGTGCGATTACTGGAAAGGCGTTTGTCAAAATACAATTGCCGACCCAGTTCGATCTTGGCGATTGTTAGGGGATTGTCTTTTATACCTACGACATTCGCTGCGGATCGGAGCAGTCCAAAAGGGAGTTTGAAATCGATCGGTGCATGGTTCTTTTTTTCTTTTAGGAACGTTTCGGCTTGTTCCAGAGATAGTGGTCCTTGCCCTGGAATGCCTAGAAGTAAAGTGCCAGTTCCGAGTTCAACGGGGTTGGCTGCCTCGGATGCGGAGTCTTGTGCCCATTGAGGAGTCAGACAAGCGGCGGTCACGGCCACAAAAAACAACAAGCTCGTGATGGAGGTTGTCAGTTTGGTTTGTTTAAAATACGACATGTATAATCCTCAAAGAAACTTCCGACGGGGCGTGGTCATGGTGCCTTGGTTCTTGGTTCATGGTGCCTTGGTTCATGGTGCCTTGGTTCATGCATTCGGAACAACCTGCGACCCGGATCCTATTTTGGCCGAGGGAGTCCATTGCTTAATCCCTATAATTCATTACCTCACTAAAAGAACTATCGTTCATTGACAGGATTTGAGCCAGCCTATTTTTTAGAATCCGTTGGTTTCGGCTACATCGATCTGCAATCCCTTCGGGTCGGCTGTCATCAGTGTTTTGAGCGGTTTCTC
>JAZABE010000495.1:0-3683 GCA_036137535.1 Planctomycetota bacterium
CAATCGGCCGGCTGAATCCATTACACCAGAACGCCCCGTAAGAATTTGGCTCTTTTCCATCGCTGGGAAACTACGCTACAATCTCGCTTTTGGCAAACGCACACTCCCCACAGCCAACCAAAGTTAAATGGAAAACTGGAACCCGGAAACCTGGCGCAGCAGAATCGCCAAGCAGCAACCTGTCTATCAGGATCAAGAACACCTGGCAGACGTGGTGACGCGATTGGCAAAACTGCCTCCTCTTGTAACCAGCTGGGAAATCGAACACCTCAAACAAAATCTTGCAATGGCAAGCGAGGGCAAGCTCTTCGTCATCCAAGGAGGCGATTGCAGTGAGAACCTTGACGATTGCTCCACTGATGCCATCGTTCGCAACCTGAAAGTGCTCATGCAAATGAGCTTGGTGTTGATGTACCGTTCCATGAAACCCGTCGTCCGCATTGGGCGAATTGCTGGTCAATACGCAAAGCCACGATCCAAAGACACTGAAACCCGCGATGGTGTCACCCTTCCAGTTTACCGCGGAGACATTATCAACCGGAGTGGCTTTAGCGAACAAGAAAGGCAACCTGACCCGGAATTGCTGCTCAGGGGCTATGAACGATCAGCGCTAACGCTCAATTTCATCCGCGCACTCTGCGCGGGTGGATTTGCGGACCTGCACCACCCTGAAAACTGGGATCTCGGCTATGTCAGCACATCAACCGATTCAAACCGTTACCAACAACTCGTCAACTCAATTGGCGACGCACTCCAGTTTATGGAAACTGTGGCTGAAACATCCATCAGTCAACTCGAACGAGTTGACCTCTACACGTCACATGAAGGCTTGCACCTGACCTATGAACAATCACAGACCCGCCGCGTGCCTCGTCGAGATGGCTATTACAACCTGAGCACGCATTTCCCCTGGATTGGAGACCGGACCCGGAAGCTGGACGGGGCTCACGTCGAGTATTTCAAAGGCATTAACAATCCTATCGGGTTGAAAATTGGGCCCTCGATGGAACCAGAGGAACTTAAGAAGATTTGCGAAGTTTTGAACCCGCTGAATGAACCTGGGCGACTGATGTTGATCCACCGTTTCGGTGCCGACAAGATCACCGAGCATTTACCCCAACTCATCAAAGCCATCCAGTCCTGTGGAGCCCAGGTGGTCTGGTGCAGTGACCCTATGCACGGTAATACGTTTTCAGCAGACAACGGAATCAAAACCCGCCACCTAGATCAAATCGAGAAAGAGCTATTAGGCGCCTTTGAAATTCACCGGAATGAAGGTTCTATTCTCGCCGCAGCCCACTTGGAATTAACTGGCGACAACGTCACCGAATGCATTGGAGGTGCTCGTGGACTAACCGAAAACGACCTGACCAAAGCGTATAAAAGCCCTGTCGATCCGCGGCTTAATTATGAACAGGCAATGGAAATTTCGTTCCTGATTGCCGAACAGATTCAAAAATCCTAGGCAACCTAAAATCTGTTCGAGATCGAATCACTTGACCCACTGACGGAGTTCCTTAAAACTCGCATTGTCCGCGGTCTCACACCATTCAAACAGCACAGATTCAGTCGGCAAGGGAACCACAGCATCGGCCAGCCGTTCCCGGGCAACTTGCGTGTTCTCCGAACTTCTTGATCCAATCGCGTCCACCACGAGAAACACCTGCAGCCCCATTTCCACCAGATCCAAGCAGGTCTGGACAACACAAATGTGAGATTCAATTCCACTAACTACCACTTGTTCGCGCCCCAGTCTCTTGAGTTCCTGGAAATGCTCGCCATGCTCTCGACAACTAAAAGTCGTTTTTTCAAGCACGGAACTGCAGCAATTGGCTAAATGCAACTGCTGGATCGTCTTTCCCAAACCGCGTGGGTACTGCTCGGTAACCGTTACTGGAATCTCAAACAAACCGGCACCGGCAAGCAATCGATTTAAATTATCGACGATCCCCGGATTATCAATTACTGGTAATAATTTTTCCTGAACATCAATAATCAACAAGCTTGACCGATTCCGACAAACCAGATTGGGGCTTTTATTTAATTCGAAGTCACGCAAAAACAGGTCTCCTCGTTTGGCACAGGCTTTGCGTCTGTTAGACCGTTTTCTTGGAAGCCTGACAATCCGGCAGAAGAAAGAAGTGAAACTAATGAAATTGCATGCTACCACCATTTTGACGGTTCGCCACAAAGGGCAAGTTGCCATGGCTGGAGATGGCCAAGTCACGCTGGGATCAGCCATCATGAAATCGGATGCCTGTAAAATCAGAACACTTATGAACGGGTCGGTGATCTGTGGATTTGCCGGTTCTACCGCAGATGCTTTTGCCCTACTGGAAAGATTTGAAGAAAAATTAAAAGACTATCCTGCCAATATGCCACGAGCGGCCACTGAACTTGCTAAAGAATGGAGAATGGACCGGGCTTTGCGCCGCCTTGAAGCACTCTTGGCGGCCGTTGACAGCCGGAACTCCCTCTTGGTCAGCGGGACTGGAGATGTCATTAATCCAACCGACGGAATCATTGGAATCGGGTCCGGCGGTAACTATGCCATTGCTGCGGCCCGCGCCCTGATCAAGCACTCTGACCTTTCGGCTGCGGAAATCGCCACCGAAGCCCTGGCCCTTGCTTCTGAAATTGACATCTATTCCAGTGGCAAAATTGTAGTGGAGGAACTCTCATGTCAAATGGACTAACCCCCCGAACAGAAACCCCAGTTGAAATGAAACTGGAAACACCACGTGAAATTGTTGCACAGCTGGATCGTTACATTGTCGGCCAACTCGATGCCAAACGGGCCGTGGCAATTGCCATTCGCAATCGCTGGCGTCGACAGCAACTTGAAGAAGAAATGAAGCACGAAATCTCGCCTAAGAATATCCTGATGATCGGGCCGACGGGTGTAGGTAAAACTGAAATTGCCCGACGCTTGGCAAAATTAACGGGTGCACCTTTCATTAAGGTTGAAGCCACCAAATACACCGAGGTCGGGTATTACGGACGCGATGTGGAAAGCATGGTTCGAGAATTGATTGAAAACTCGATTGGCATTGTACGGGACCGCGAACGAAAGAACATTGAAGAAGAAGCCAAAGATCGCACCAATGAAAAACTGCTAGACCTGATCATCCCCAGGCCTGTTCAGCACTTTGACTTTCCCTTAACCACAGAAGACAACTCGGAATTCACAAACACTGAAGATGCCTCCGAGGACCCTGCCCAACAGCAACAACGGTACGACCGAACCCGCGCCAAATTCAGCGGCATGCTAATGGCAGGTGAACTGGAAAACCGCAAAGTCGAATTGACAGTCGAGACGCGAGGCGCGCCAGTTGTTTTCTCGGGAACCGGCATGGAAAACATGGACATGGATCTCCAGGGCATGTTTGAAAAAATCATGCCAAAATCATCCTCTAATCGGGAAGTCACTGTTTCGGAAGCCCGAAAAATCATCTTCGAACAAGAGTGCGAAGGATTGCTGGACAATGAGCAAATCAACGCCAACGCCATTGAACTGGCCGAAAATCTTGGAATCATTTTCCTTGATGAAATCGACAAGGTGATTGCCAGTGAATCCAAAGGAGGCGATGTTTCACGACAAGGTGTCCAACGGGATTTATTACCGATTGTCGAAGGCACAACCATTCAAACCAAATACGGATACGTCCGAACTGACTATATTT
>JAZABE010000496.1:0-2168 GCA_036137535.1 Planctomycetota bacterium
CCAGTGATGATCGTGGTGCGGTTGTCACCTCCGTTGGTTTCCTCTATTTAAAAGCCGTTTACGTCATTATTGCTGGATTCTACATGGTTGATTAGGGCAATCAGGTTACCCCAATTTTCCTCCGACACGCTGACGCCGTCAGAACCATTTCCATTGGATTCAGAATCCATGATGTCGAGTGTCAGGACTCCGTCCCCTTCTTCATCCAGGTCAATTCCACCATCGGCGTTGTTGTTGAAATAGGAATCGAGTACTTTGAACCAGACGTGTCCATCATTGGATTCGTCGATGTCAAATCCATCTTCGGGGTCCAGCTCCGTGTAATCACCGTTATTTTCGTAGGTCGATGAATGGACATAGGCGTTGACACCGCCCTTGCCATTTTCATTGAGTTCGACGCCGTCGCCTCCGTTCGACTTGACGATTGAATTCAGTGAGCGGAATTTAATGTCGCCGGAGCCACCCTCATCAATCCGGATCCCGTCTGCGTCGGCAGCACCGCTCCCGTTTCTTTGAATGACGCTATCTTTCATCACGAAATTGATGCTGGCGTCAGAGTTCTTGCCGGCAATTTCAGAGACAACGAATTCCAGAGTGTATTCGGTGTCGGTGGGACCTTCCTGGTACCAGAAGGTATAAGTTCCGGGGCCAAGGGGGCCACTGAAGGTTGGAACGCCAAAATCTGAAAAGGTTCCGGAGCCGAGGTCATCTAAGATATTGTCACCTGGCTGAGCACCGGGGAGGATTCCAACCAAGCCCGCACCGTACAGTTCCGAAGGAACATCAGAAATTTGCTCACCCTGTTGAACAGCGAGAAATGCTCCCCCGCCCGGGACACCCCCATCGCCGCCCGTATGGCCATGTGGGTTGGTCCAAGAATAATGATCCAGAAGGATTGCGTCGAGTTGTTGACCGGCTTCGATCACGATTGTAAAGGTGTCCACGTCAAGTTCAGGATAAAAGGGCCCCATTTCATCAAACTCTTCGATTTCACCTGCGGTCGAGGTGCCGCTGACGCGGTGGATGCCTGGGTGGAGCACGCCGTTATCCCCTGAATTGACGATGGTGGGGGAGAGCTTGTCATCCGACAAATCTCCATCTTCGGATTCATCCCAAATCAGCTGATCATCGAGATCGCTATTGTTGACTTTTCCGTCATCGATGTGAATTCCCAAAAGAGAGTTGTCGCGGTTGGTGACGTCTTTCACGGTGACGTCCAGCGTTCCAGTCGCCGATTTGGGAACCGGGACAAAAACGCCGGTTAGCCCATTGGCAAATTCAACATTTCGCAGTTCGAGGTCTGCGCCTCCTGTTGATTCAAATAAATTGAATTGCCCGTTGAGATCATTACTCGCCGGTTTGATCACTGCAGGGCCTTCACCGGAGCCAACAATGTGGAGGGACTGACTTCCGCTGTACTCAATGGTGGATTCGAGCTTGACTTTGTCGACGTCAGCCTGGAATTCGATGTGGTGGATATTGCTATCTTCATTGGCTGCAAGAATCGCGTCTCTCAGGCTTCCTTCACCGCTATCTGCATTGGTTTCGACCCACAAGGTCGTCAGCAGAGTTTTCTCTTCCATCGGTTCAAAACGGAGTTTTCTGTTTTTCATGATTTTGTCCTAGAGCCGCAATGTGTCATTTTAGGGGGTATAGGGTATATGAATCGAATAGAGGGATTTTAACGGAAAAAAAGTTGTGTGTGGGAGTGGATTTATGAAAAATCAAAGTTTTGCTAGGAAGAATTGTGTTTTTTGAGTTCTTGGTTTCAGTGCTTTGAAGTGGCGTTTGGAAAATGCGATCAATAAAATCGCTCAAAACCCATGAAATCAATGAAAACGACGAAGAATTGGCGCCAATGCTGGGATCAGCAGGGGTTGGCGATGGACCCCGGAGTGGAGAATTCTGAAGGTCAGTAGGACGCCGCTAATGGGGAGGATCTTGGGGCTGGGGTCACCTGAGGGGCTGGGATCACCTGACAACTTCGGAATAAGACGCTAACCAGAGAAGCGATTCCAAAGCCCCTCGCGAGTTTCTGGCCGATAGTGTGGTGAACGCTCTCAGGGAGAATGAAACGGGTTTCGAATTGTATTTCAGGCAGCTTACAGACAGAATGGGGAGGCGACGCTGGTTTCGTTTTTCTATGCGGGAACGGTCGGGCGTTGGTT
>JAZABE010000497.1:0-2376 GCA_036137535.1 Planctomycetota bacterium
CGTTGAGCCAAACAGGTGCGGATTAGGGGGTCCGCCAGTGAAACTGCCCTGTGGTGGGTGTGACTGAAATCGCAATTTAAACTGTGATGACCGGGCACGGCAATGGTCAAGGCGCCGGCGGCAACTCCGGCCAGACTTCCTTGCACTGAATCTTCAAGGACGAGCATTTGAGACGGGTGAATTCCGTGTTTGGTTGCTGCCAAAAGATAGATTTCCGGATCTGGTTTTCCGCAGACAACGTCTTCAGCTGTCAGGATAAATTGAAACCGTTTTATGATCTGGCATCTCTCCAAAACGGCCAGAGCGTGTCTTCGGCTGCTGCTGGTGGCAACCGCGGCGGGGATTTTCAGGGACTCCAATTCTTGAAGAAGTGGCATTAAACCGGGTTGCCGCTTTATTTTTTTGGGCATGATGGAATGAAACAACGTTTCAATTTCGCTGGCAAGTTGATCCACGGTATCGTTTAAATGAAGTTCCGCTTTCATGATGGCAATCGCCACGGGTCCCGGATGTCCCATCATTTTCAGCTTGAGCTGCCGGTCAAATGCATGCCCTCGTTTTGCAAGCAACACTTGGCAGACATCATCATAAATGTCTTCGGTGTTGACCATTAGGCCATCAAGGTCAAAGGTGACGGCCTTGATTATTTTGTTCATTTCAATGGCGAATATTGGAAGTCGTTATTTTGCGGCGATCGACTTTCGATACAATACGGAATAAGTCAATCAATTTAACGTTTATAGGCCGTTTGCACACTGACATGGATCCCGATCTGACCCAGTTCCAATCACCGGATGACCAAGTGAGGGCGGAAGCCCTTAGCCGAAAGGGTAATCAGCCGCCTGCGGAGGTTCCGGGTTATACGATCGATTCGTTGGTTGGGTCAGGCGCCTACGGTGAAGTTTGGTCCGGGATTGACCGCAATACCGGTCGAAAAGTGGCGATTAAATTTTATTCCCGGCGTTCATCCGTTGATTTTTCGCTGCTGACGCGAGAAGTTGAAAAGCTGGCATCTTTAGCGGCGGATCGATATGTGGTTCAGTTGCTGGATGTTGGTTGGGACGCTACGCCCCCGTTTTACGTTATGGATTTCATTGAAAACGGTTCACTGGAAGATGAATTAAAAAGAAGAGGCCCCTTTGATATTGAGGAGGCGACTGAAATGTTTCAAGAAGTCGCCATGGGTTTAATGCACCTCCACAATAAAGGGATCTTGCATTGCGATCTGAAACCGGGCAACGTACTTCTGGATGGGGACAACGCACCTCGGTTGGCAGATTTTGGTCAGTCAAGGTTATCGAACGAGCAAGCACCGGCCCTCGGTACTCTTTTTTACATGGCCCCTGAACAAGCCAACCTTGAGGCTATTCCGGATGCCCGCTGGGACGTGTTTGCTTTAGGCTCATTAATGTATTGCATGTTGACTGGATCTCCCCCGTATCGATCGGCGCAGATTTCTGAAAACCTGGAGACCGCGTCTGAAATCAATGATCGGTTGGAGCGTTACCAGGCGGCACTTTCGCAATCGCCCAGCCCCAAAGCTCATCGGGAATTGCCGGGAATGGATAAACAGTTGGGAGAAATCATTGACCGTTGCCTTGCCGTTGATCCCAAAAGACGGTTTGAAAGTGTCCAGGGTGTTTTGATGGCACTTCGACAACGGAAAGAAATCCAAGATCGTCGACCATTGATGTTGCTCGGCATGATTGGCCCGTTCCTGCTGCTGTGCATCATGTCAGCTTTTGGGTTCGCTCTCTACAATCGCTCCATTGACAAAGCAGAATACAGCCTGCTTGAAGAAGCGCTGAACAGTAATGCCTGGGCCGCTCAGTTTGCATCTCAAACCGCTGCCAATGAGATTGACAGTTATTTTGCAGAAGTTCACCGACTGGCTCGAGAGGATGAATTTATCGAAATTTTCAAACAAGTTGTGTCAGATAACGAATTGACATCGTTACGCGAATTGCTTGCTGATCCCAATTCAACGGACCGCCAGAACGAAATCCGGCAACGATTTCTCCAACATCCGATTAGGCAAAAACTCCAACCGCTGTTAGAACGTCGCCTTCTGGCCTCCGGATTGCGTGAAGCATCATGGTTTTGCTGTGATGCGTTCGGGACACAGCTGGCATTCACGTCAAAAGATAAAAAAGTTTCCACCATTGGTAAGAACTATAGCTGGCGAACCTATTTTCATGGTGGAAACGAGGACTTAATGGGTTTTTCAGAAGGGGGTGTTCGCTACACCTCACACGTTGAACCGGATCAGCGAACGCACATTACCCGGTCTCATTTGTCGGCCATTGTTATTAGCCAAGCTTCCCAACGTTGGAAGGTGGCATTTTCAGTGCCGCTATTTGAAGAAGGACGATTCCT
>JAZABE010000498.1:0-1643 GCA_036137535.1 Planctomycetota bacterium
CATGAAAGGCATTCATTCTCTGGCTCAGAAACCCTGGAAGCAGTGTGACTTGTTCCTGGAGTTTATTTAAGTCTTGATCCAGAGTGGCTCTGTTCACATGGTTGAAGATCCAATCTGCCTGCGTAAAATCGCCCGTAACATTAGCTAAAATCTCTTTCAATTCAAGCACTGTCGATTTCTCACGCCGAATATCCAATAACATTTTCCCTGTCAAAACGTTTTCAAGCAACTGGGATTCGTATTCTTTCAACGCAAGATTGACCTGCTCAAGGTCAAACAAAAATTGCTGCCTCAAGGAAATTTCATCATCGACAAATCCAACGATTGTGGGACCAACTAAACCGGGTTTGGCTCCGCTCAAACCTTCAATTTGCTTGAACAAGGAATACCGCAGAAAAGTAACCCTCAGCTCGGAAATTCTTTCTCCCAAGTTAGCTGCCAAGGGAAGCTCGCTCGATCGTGCGCGAATACTCTTGGTCAATCCCCGGAACCGACTGGCCCCATGAAAGCTGCTGTAGGAGAGGACAGAAACCACGGCCACAAGAATAATGGCAGATGCTAGAAGTTTTTCGCGGATGCGCCATGCAATTTTCATACACGCAAACCCTATTAACCCTTCTAAATCAAAAGACCTTCCTTGGTCCATCAAACGGCTCTGCCGAGTTTGGAAATTGCCAAAAACAACTTCCCCGTTGATCAAAACTGCATAACGACCGAACGATTTGTGAATGTAGCACGTCTAGCCAAATCGATTCAATATGAAATTCCTAAAAACCTCCGCAGTTCAAAATCGCTACCGGATCACCTTATTCGGACAGCTCCAACTCCTGACAGCTATTAAACTTTGCTTGCCTGCAACCGGGCCCCGAACCCACATGTTGTCGATTCAGCTGGCACCGTCACTCTCCCGCTGATGACAGCAAAACGCCGGCCGGATTCCAAGAAGCAACGCTAATATTTCAACGCCCGCTTAAACAGAAAAACCCCGATCAACAGGATGACAATATTCCCTATCCAGACGATACAGGGATGCAGCGAACCATTTTTGGCACGTTCGACGCTAAATAACATGAGCGGAATATAGACAACCAGTGTTGGAACAAAACAAAGACCGAAACTGGTCCACATATCTGAATTTCGCATCCAAATTGAAAGGGGGACCCCCAGCACCGCAAACCCCAGGCAACTAAATCCATTCGCCCATCGGCGATAGGGTTCTGTTCTCAATCGATTAACCCGCTCGATATTCTTCTGCAAATCATCCGTCTTCAGCTTCCAATTACTGGTTTTCAACTCGTGAATACTCCCTGTCGTAAGCTGCAGCAACGCGCTGACCGCATTCTGTTCCTTTTGAAGCTGAGTTTCAGTGATCTGCTTTTCAAGTTCATTCGCTATCACCGCAAGCGGAAGATCAGATGGCTTGTTGCGTTCCTTTGACTTTCGGGTCAAATCTGTGAGAGACAAGTCCCATTGAAACTCGTCTTCAAACCTTAACTGCAGCTTTCCCTCTCGATCCCAACTTCCATTCTTCAGTTCAAGTGTCAGCTTCTCTTCGTTTGGATACGTCTTAAAGAATGCCGATTCAGCTGACAAGGTAACAATCGGCTTGTCTTTCCCCGGATTGACCACGAAACGGGGTCCCA
>JAZABE010000499.1:0-2276 GCA_036137535.1 Planctomycetota bacterium
CGGTAGTTCTTCAACTTTTGGCCGTAGTCCACCGCAACTTAAATAACACGGCCAAGGAAGTGGGAACGTTGAAGCAGTTTCTGCAAATCAGCGATGACAGTCTGGATGTTTACCGACGATTGCTAGAGATTTTCACACAACAACAGGATTGGGCTGGCGTGCGAGATGCCGCCAGGAAGATCTTGGCCGTCAATCCATTGCAAATCCAACCCTATCGATCCTTGGCGACGGCAGGGGAACAACTGAAAGACTCCTCGACGACGGCCCGGGCACTGGAATGCCTTCTCGAATTCCAAACTACAGATGTTGCGCTGACCCACTACCGAATTGCCAAGATCAAGGTCGACCAAAAGCGTCTCCGCGACGCAAAGCGGCATGCCCTCCAGGCACTTGAAGAAGCTCCCCGCTACCGAGACGCCTTGCGTCTCTTGCTAAAAATCAAAACGATGAACCGGGGTCTGCAAAACCAAAAATAAGTGGTTTTGTAAATGGGAATGTCGATTTCAGGCTTTTTCCCTTTCGCTGAAGCCAATTTTTTTTAAGGAGGAGTTGCTCCCCCCGGTTTGCTTAAGTGTTTTTTTACACCAAATCCGCATAGAATGGACAGTGGCCACTGCAAACCCTGACCACTCTGGCTAGGGTCGAGGCCTTGTTCATGACTGCCATAAAGAGCGATCTGTGTTTTCCGCTGTGTTGAAAAAATTGAGTTGCGTAGGGCTAGGCACTGGATGCTGCCTGCTTGCTTGCTTTCCTGGTCACACGACGGGCTCTTTGGACCGCTCTTCTGTAGATTCACCAGGCAATCAATCCAGCCTTTCCTCGGTGTTCGGGAAAATTTCGCAACAACAAGATTTTTTCCGGCAACGACAGCAGCCCTTTCGATTTGGAAATGGATTCGACCCGGAAGATATCAAGTTCGAGGGGTACAACCGCCGGGGCATTCCAAGCTGGGAAATCGATCCCAATTTTAAGCATGATGAATTTCGCTTTGTGCGGGTCAAGTACAATTCCTACGGCCGAACTCGTTGGGGCCAAAAATGGCGGATCGACTACCCTGACAGCGACCTCAACTTCTCTTTCCGCCTGCAGCAACTGACCTCGCTCAAAGTCAACCCAAACCCAATCTTTCTGGAATTGACTGACTCAAGAATCTTTGATTATCCGTTTTTATACTTGATCGAGCCCGGAGATATTGCGTTTACCGCCGAAGAGGCAAGGGCAATGCGCCGTTACCTTGAAAACGGTGGATTCATCATGGTAGACGACTTTTGGGGAGACCAGGAATGGTGGGACTTTGAAGATGCCATGAAAATGGTGTTCCCCAACAAAACCTACGAGGAACTCTCCCTCGATCACCCTGTTTTCCACAGTGTCTATGACCTGAAAAAAAAACCGCAGTGCCCTGCGATCGGTAATTATGAACGAACGGGCGAAACCACCGACCGCCCTTATGATCCCAGCGCCCGAGAGGTCCATTACCGGGCCTACCATGATGCAGATGGTCGAATGTGCCTGATCGCCTGTTTCAACACAGATTTGGGTGACGGATGGGAGCGAGAAGGTGAAAGCGAACTTTACTTCAAACGGTTCTCTGAAAAAGAGGCCTACCCCATGGGAATCAACATCGTGGTTTATGCCATGACCCACTAAGCGAAATGATTTTGATCACCGCCTAATGCCTGATCATTCAACTTCAACCACAGGATAGTCTGATGTCGACCGAAACAACCGAGTACGAAATGGAGCGGCAGTCTGTCGAAAAACTTTGTGAAGGCAGGGCTCGTATCGAAGCAGAACTCGGGAAGGTCATCATCGGCCAAAAAGAGGTGACTGACCAGCTTTTGATCAGCCTGTTTGCTGGCGGACACTGCCTGCTCACCGGTGCACCCGGCTTGGCAAAGACACTTCTGGTCAGCACGATTGCCCGCATTTTCGATCTAAAGTTTCAGCGGATTCAATTCACGCCCGACCTCATGCCGGCGGATATTACCGGGACGGAAATTTTGGAAGAAAGCGAGTCGCGAGCCCGGACCATGAAGTTCGTGCCCGGGCCGATCTTCGCCAACGTCCTGTTGGCGGATGAAATCAACCGCACTCCACCCAAAACCCAGGCCGCCTTGCTTGAGGCCATGCAAGAACACCAGGTCACCTGTGGCGGTCAGCGGTACGATCTCCAAGAGCCATTCTTTGTTCTGGCCACTCAAAATCCCATTGAAATGGAAGGCACCTACCCTCTCCCGGAAGCGCAACTCGACCGTTTTATGTTTAACGTGCTG
>JAZABE010000500.1:0-2473 GCA_036137535.1 Planctomycetota bacterium
CCCGCCTGAACTCGTTCAATTAATTCTGCATCGGGAGGTGCCGACCACAAAAAATACGAGAGTCGTATCGCAAGCTCCCGGTTGGACAATGGTTCTATTGTTTGACGCGGTGCCGTCTCAAATCGGTAGAGAAAATCTGGTGACAAAAGAATCGCAAGAAAACTTGACTTGATCGCGCCATAATCTGACTTTGAATGACGCAGTTTTTCAAATACGCCTTGGAAGGCACTGATTTCTGCACCGCTCAACTCCCGCCGAAACGCAGCCTCCCCGAAGTCCTGAATAATCTGAGCTGATTGTGCGATTGTCAGCGTTTGAGGTGGAGACTTGGTCTGAAAAAAATGCTGCAATGCCCGCTGGTTTTGATCCATCAGTGAAAGGACCAGTGAAAAACACCGGACATAAGTCTGGAATTCAATGGTCTCCTTGGCCAAACCCTCCGCATCATTTGAAAACCCCGAATCACCAATAACCCCCGCTGCGAAAAACTTCTCGATGATCGTTTCCGGGATCACATGCAGACGGCTATTGGTCACCTCGGGACGAAGTTCCACAGACAGTAAATCTTCCAAGGAATTCTGCAGTTCTTCACGGGTCAATTTACGAGGCCGAATCGGTCCTGGGTGCTGAACCCCATCATAAAAAACAAACTGGTGACTGAACCAGTCCACAATTTTTGACACCTCGACCTCAGAGAGCTTGCCTTCGTCCGGTGGCGGCATCTTTCCCTGTGCAATCGCCACTTCAACACTTTCCCAAATCTGTGCATCCTTGCGAGGTCGAAATTCCTTCACCAACGCCGAAAGGTCTAAACCTCCATTTTGGGTCTGGTCATCATGGCATCCTTGACAATTGTCTGACAGAATTTTCTGAATGGGCGCGGGGATTTCGATCCCGGAAGCATCCAAGTGCAAAAAAATAAAGAGGCACGCGATAATTACAACAGCCAAGGTGCGCATGGCGTCAAACAGGGTGGTTGAGGTTAAGGCTGGCGAACGGGGCAATTGAGCCCATGGATACTTTCAATCTAACTTTGATTCGTTTTGTAACGCAAGACATCCCGATTTTGAGTCCCGGATTCTACCCGGGAAATCAAGGCTCCACGTCCAATTGGTGGCCGGGGAATCAGTCGAAAACCGTTTTTTGGAGATCGGGCCTGCCACGCTCAAAAGACCGCGTTCGTGGCACACGATTGGGATTCACTGATTTTTTGCCTGCAACTCGATCACCGATTTCCCCATTGCTTCCCCGATCAGGAAATAGGTTTCCGCATTAGTATTCCAATGATAGGCCTGCCCGGAAGGGGAGTCCGACTTGTCCCTGAAAAACGACCGGGTCCCCACAAAGGAAACGTTCGATTTGAAATCCCTCATCTCAGCAACCGCTGCCTGGGCCTTCATGAGAGAGAGGGCCCGCGGGTGCTTTTCTTGGAAACCGCTCATGCCGGTTTCCGCAATCACGAAAGGCAAGCCAGGCAAATCGAGGTCCTTTCGAATGTCGCGGATCAGATTGGCAAGGTTCTGTTTGTAGTGATCGTTAAACGCCTGGTTCACTCGATCGTTCCATCCTTGGTGCCAACCCATCCCAACCACCTCATACCCCCGACCATCGTAACCCGGGAAATAGGATTTCAGATCAGCCAGGACCTTGCGAACCTGTTCGAGCATTGCCCGGTAATAGAACCCAACTGTTTCCGGTTGTTTTTTCAGTTGCTGGAGAAATTGGTCACTGAACTCCGGACCGATCCGACCCGCACTGGGAGACCTGAAATCAACAGCCACCGATTTACCGCCCCATGCGGTTTTAATCAGCAAAACAGGGTCTTCAAAATAATCACCCACCACGTGCCCGAATTGAAGCTCAGGACCGATCATCGTTTTGTTGGCACCATAACCAACATCGAGACGCCCCTTTCGGTCCAAGTAGGAGATCCAAACATCCTCTCGGGGTTTCCAGTGCCCATCCCGATCCACCAAGTGCTTGTAGCGGTCCGGTTGGTTTTTCACCAGGTATTCCAGACTTCCCTTGCCTTCGTTCCGGCTTGGGTTGGATTCAATCACACCATGCCCTTGCATGTTGGATTGCCCAGCCAAGATCAAAACCTTGAGCTTTCCATTGGAGCTTTGCCCCGAAATTGGCCCGGCTATCGCGCCAACCGTCGCGCAAATCCCAATGGCAATACCTACTAGACATTTTGAACGCTGCATTTTAATTTCCTGGAAACGGAATATCGAAATTACGATCGCCTCATTCTATCATGTGGAGAAGGGCTTAAGCGAACCGCCAACCGGCTGAAGTCTCAATCGACCGATTTCATCACTTGTTGAACAATGGTCTCATCAAAATAATTGATCGCCATTCCAGCATCGATCACGATGGATTGCGCGACAATCCCCGACGAACGTGGACTGAGTAGAAAGCAGGCGGTATTGGCGGCTTCTTGAGTTTGCACCGCTTTACCCCGGGGAATCAC
>JAZABE010000501.1:0-3017 GCA_036137535.1 Planctomycetota bacterium
ATTTGGATGAACACTGGATTGTAGTAGTTGCCTTGACCGGGGAAGATCTCAAAATGATCAAATCCGAGAGGGGTGGTTTTTAGATGCCACTTCCCGATGACTGCCGTGTTGTACCCGGAAGCCTGAAGCGCTTTGGCTACTGTCCATTGACTCTGGTCCATACCTTGTCCGGTATTCCGGGTGAATCCATTCTTGTGGCTGTGCTTGCCGGTCAGGATGGTTGCCCGCGAAGGGCCGCAGATGGAATTGGCGCAAAATGAATTCAAGAAAAGGGCTCCCTCTTTTGCCAGTCGGTCGATGTTTGGAGTGGGAGCGACTTTTGCCAGCCGACTCTGGTGGGCTGAAATCGAATTGATGGCATGATCATCGGAAAAGATGAACAGGATGTTGGGCCGGGAATCGTCGGCCATTAGTGGGGTTCCGACCAGGAAAAACAGGGTAAATGTTAGCTTCAAGGGCCGTCTCATGATGCTTCTTTCAAAAATTTGGGAGCAATGTCTATTTTTTACAGCCTGTTCTAAGGATCGCAACGCCAGTTGACCGGCTTTTTGGGGGGGAAGCCCCGAAATGTTCGGGGCTCCAGTTTTTGGCAACTCGGCGACAAGTGATAACTTAAAGGGAATCCAGTCCTAACGCCGATGAATAAAGTAAAAATCTGCGATCCTAAGTAGTTAATGAATGCAGATAGGCAGAAAAACCCGCGAAAAACACTTATAATCGGCTGATTGATCTTGGCCGTCTTTCTTGAGTTCTATGAGCGTTTGCACTGAAAATAATCCGGCTCCCCTGGCAGAGTTGTTTCAACCCTATCAGCCCCCCATGACCAACTTGGTTGACCAGCTTAACTATTGGGTCGAAGTGAAGCCGGAGAACCGCGCCTTTGGCTACCTCTCTGATGGGGAAAACGTTACGCAAACATGGACGTATGCCCAATTGGTGGTCCGGGCTCAGAGTATTGCGGCTGAGCTGAAAAATCGAAAACTCAAGGGTCAGCGGGTCCTTTTGCTTTACCCTCCGTGCATAGAGTTTATTGAAGCGGTGGTTGGTTGTCAGTTTGCCGGTGCTATTCCTGTGCCTGCTTTTCCTCCCCGGAAAAGTCGTAACGGGGGTCGGATCGATTTGATTGCCAAGGACGCCGATGCAAAACTCGTTCTGACCAACCGGGATACCATCTCTCGCATGGAGATGATGTTGGATGAGACCGAGTGCTTGAAAGAAATTCCGATTTTAGCATCGGAGGAAATACCGAGTGATTTGGCCGATGAATATCGGCCGGTTGCGATTAAGCCAGGCGATGTTGGTTTGCTGCAGTACACATCTGGTTCCACCGGTTCACCCAAAGGGGTGGTTTTGACCCATGGAAACCTGATTGAGAATTGCAAGATGATTACTCATGCCTTTCAGATTTTTGACGGGGGAAGTGGCATCTCCTGGCTCCCGACCTACCATGACATGGGTTTGGTTGGCGGGATTCTTAACCCTCTGTTCATTGGATGTTCCAGTCATTTGTTGCCGCCGTTAACGTTTCTGGCTAAACCCGTGCGTTGGCTAAAGGCGATTTCTGAGCTGAAGGCCACGGTTTCAGGAGGGCCTAATTTTGCCTACCAGCTTTGCGTTGACAAGGTGAGTGAAGAAGAGATGGAAGGGCTGGATTTGTCGCTCTGGGAAGTGGCCTTTAATGGCGCTGAACCGGTTCGCTCCAGCACTCTGAATGCTTTCAATGAGAAATTCGCCCGCGTGGGTTTTCGTCCAAAAGCCCATTATCCGTGTTACGGAATGGCGGAGACCACTTTGCTGGTGACTGGAGGCCACAAGCAGGACCAGCCGGACATACGCTGCTTTGATCGGGTGGAGCTTGATAAATACAAGGCAGTTCCGGTTGACGGCCAAAACGGCCGGGAGTTGGTCGGCTGTGGGCACACTCAGCCTGGTGAAACTATTGTGATTGTGGATCCGAACACGAATCAACGCTTGGAGGACGAGGCGATTGGTGAAATCTGGGTGGATGGTCCCAGTGTCGGGATGGGGTATTGGGAGAAGCCGGAAGAATCTGCAGAGTGTTTTCAGGCGAGTTACAACGGCAGTGAAGAAAAGTTTCTGCGGACCGGTGATCTTGGTTTTTTTTCTAAGGGGCAGTTGTTTGTCACGGGACGGCTGAAAGACCTGATTATCATCCGAGGGGTGAATCGTTATCCACAGGACATCGAATCAACTGTTGAGCAATCCAGCTTGAAACTTCAGGGAGCCGGAACTGCTGCCTTTTCCGTAGAAGTCGAAGGTGCGGAGCGTTTGGTGATCGTCAGCGAAACCGAGCGGAGTCGCGAAAAAGACTGGTCGGCGGTGATTGAAGACATTCGGAAAGATGTCACAGCGGAACATGATGTGCCCCCGGACGCCGTGGTGATGGTGAGGACGGGGTCAATCCAGAAAACTTCCAGTGGAAAAATCCAGAGACATGCCTGTAAAGCTGCGTTTTTGGAGGGCTCGCTAAAAATCATCGACCAATGGGTCAGCTGGGATGCCACGGCGAACACCTCGGTTTCCGAGGAGTTGGGCAATGCGCCGGGGCCAAAATCAGCTCAAGGAGTCAATCAGAGTATCCTGGAGGTCGTGGTCGCTCAGGTGAAGGCGGTTGCCAAGGAACGCGCTAAAACGATCACGATGAACACCAATATTGTCATCGACCTTGGTCTGGATTCACTGGAACGCCTTCAAATCGCCAATAGCTTGGAGGAATACTATCGAGGGCGGTTTCCTGACGAAGTTCTGCAGGATGTTGAAACCGTGCAAGAGGTGGTTCTTGCAATTGAAGAGCATTTTAACCTGTCCGGCGATTTTAGTGAAAGGGAATTGAAGACGCCCACAGCGAAACGGATTGATGGCGAAATCCCGGACGAATTTTTTAATTTTGCGTTGACACCAGAAGTGGCTCGTTTTGAACGGCAAAAACAAATGATTGATGATTCGGGAGTGAGAAACCCGTTTTTTTCGATCCATGAAGGGGGAATCGGGGACAA